>JAUWTC010000214.1 GCA_030609785.1 Holophagae bacterium | reverse complement strand
TCCCCAATAACGCTGCCGGTAATGCACCCCACCATCAGGGTGGACCTCGAAATGCTCAGGGAAGGTCTTCCACAGTTTTTGTTGGTTGAGAATCTGCAAATGCGGGTGCCAAATCTCGTCCATGCCCATGATGACCGGTCCTTCGCCCTCATGAGCCAGGCGGGGGTCTGTCCAGTTGAGCCTCAGAAAGACGTTGGCAGTAAAAGTCTGCTTGGAGGAGTCAATATCGTCTACATCAAGCAGGTAGACCAGGACCGTCACCGGAAACGGTCCGTCCGATGGGGGAACCGTAAGGTCAGCGGCAATAACGCCTCCAGCGGCGAGGACGAGGAAAAGTGTCAGGCCGAGGATCTTCTGATTCATAAGGACTCCGTTTCTCTATCTAAGACAGCCCATCCGAAGATGGTACTCAATCGCTCAATCTCTTCTTGAGAGTAATAACGATCGACCCGAATTATAGCCGTCCCCAAAGACTGATTGCTGACTTTCACTGAGCTGCATCAGGCCGTTCCACCTCGGACCCAAGTCTTCAGAATTTGACCATGTATTTCTTGGCTTCGAGACAGACTGAGAATGCCTTTTTGAAGTTCTCGATCTGCTGTGCCGTAGCCTGTTGGGTCTGCTGGGACTGTTGCGCGATCTACTCCTGTGCCTGGGCACTGGAGCGGCGCGCACGGCGCCGGCTTGAGATCGCGCCGGCAGCGGCCCCGTAGGCTGCGCCCTTGCCGGCGTCGTCGTCTGCGATTTCACCGATCAGGGCGCCAACAGCGGCGCCGCGCACAGCGCCGGAAACACCGGCACCAGCAGTGGACTGGGCCGCCTGCTGTTGGGCGACCTGAGCCTGGGCGGCATCCTGTTGGGCCTTGGAATCGAGGTCAAAGGGGTCTGTGCCGGTATTCTCGGTGGCCCATTTGTAGCAATCAGCCTCGTCTTTGGATTGTTGCGACGCATCCTGTCCCTCGGTGGGAAAGACGTAGACCTCAAGGGTCACGGCCAAAGTCTTCTGGGCAGAGTCCTGGGCCACCGCCAGCGCAGGCATGGCCGTCATCAGCGACAAAAACATGATCAATAAACGCATGGTCATATCCTTTCAGCGTTCATTCGGCCGGGGAAAGTGGTGTGCACGCCCCGAATACCGCCGAGGCGGATTTCGAGGCAGCCGTTGCGGCAATCAATTCGCCGCTGGCCTCGTGGATGACGAAGCTAAAGGCGCGACCGCCCTCAATGCCCTGAATGAAGATGTGACCGTCCTCACGAACGAGGGTCGTGATGGGTGTGGCCCGATTCTCACCGCTTGCTGCGGTGGTCTGCAGGCGTTTGTTCTTGAGGTCGATCTCGATGAACTGCGGAATGTTCCACATCACCGGATCTTCGGTCACACAGCCGTCGAGGGTGCAACGGGTGGCCTCAAGCGAGGCGCACAGCAGCTTCTCGGCGCCACTCAAGTCATCGGCCCGCAGATTTGGCGCCAGCATGAGCACGACCAGCGCGGTCAAGCCGAGTACGAGGTTTCTGATGTTCTTCATGGCTGTGGCCCTTTCATCACTGACGTCAGCAAATCTCGGCTCAGCGGAGGGGCTTGAGCCCCGTCCGCTGAACCGTTATTGAACTGTAATAGCCCCGAGTCTTTCTACTTCACATCCTTCACATCGAGAGTGATTTTGTGGATCTTGCCGCTGAAGCGGGTCTCGTCACGTCCGATGCCGATGTCTTCGGCGACCGGCGTCTGGTTGTCCAGACCAACGTCGGCGGTCTCATCAGCAGAGAAGATCAAAGGCTGAGTCTTCCCGATCCGGCCCTCGGCGACGGTCTCTCCGTTAACCGAGAGAGTCGCCATGCCACCCTTGCCAAGCCCTCCTCCGTCATAGACGAAATCGAGCACAACGGTCGCGGCGCCGACAGGCACTTCTGTGTCCGATGCGACGGTAAAGCGCTCAAGCCCGAGGAAGTTGTAGGTGTAGACCGGTTTGCCGTCCTTCATATAGAGACACCAGCCGCCGAATCGTCCGCCCTGGGCGAGGATCACACCATTTGCTCCCCCCTCGGGGATCTCGAGCTCGGCAGTGATCGTCTTGGAGCGGTTCTTCACATTCATGAAGGTGTTTTCGAGCATGCCGTCCATACCGTCGTAAAGCGTCAACGACGTGCGGTCTCCCAGTAGGTCCGGCCGCCCGGCGAGAGCCGGATTCATCCGCTCGATGACCCGGTCGTCGATTGGCAGCACGTTGTACTTCTCGCCCTCGCTCATGAACAGGGCCTGCAGCTCGGCGAGCTTCTCCGGATGTTCGGCGGCCAAATTGTTGGTGAGACTGAAGTCCTCGCGGACGTTGTACAGATCCCAGGTGTCCGACTCCAATGGAGGCATGTCGATGGTCTGCCAGGGCGCCCTGTGCAGGGTACGGGCAAGCCATCCATCTCGATAGATCGCCCGGTTGCCAAACATCTCGAAGTACTGAGTGGTGTGCCTTTCCGGAGCCCTTGCGTCGGCAAAAGTGTAGAGCAGGCTGGTTCCCTCGATCGGGGTCTGCGGTGTTCCGTTGACACTCTTGGGTTCCGGCAGGGTTGCGGCTTCCAAGATCGTGGGCGCGATATCGATGACGTGCGAGAACTGCGTGCGCAGTCCGCCCTTCTCCTTGATGCCCTCCGGCCAGTGGATGATCATTCCGTTGCGGGTGCCGCCGAAGTCCGAGGCCACCTGTTTCGTCCAGGAAAATGGTGAGTCGAAGGCCACCGCCCAGCCGGCCGCCATGTGCGGGAAGGTGTAGGGACCACCCCACTCGTCGATCAACGGTAAAAGATCCTCCACCTTCTCGGTGACGTTGTTGAAGTAGGTCATCTCGTTGTACATGCCGACGAATCCGCCCTCGGCGCTGGTGCCGTTGTCACCGGCGATGTAGATGAACAGCGTGTTGTCCATCTCGCCGATGTCTTCGATCGCGGCAACGAGGCGACCGACCGCGTGGTCGGTCTGCTCGAGAAATCCGGCGAACACCTCGGCCTGACGGCTGAACAGGCGGCGTTCGTCGGCGGACAGTGCATCCCAATCCTTGATGTCCTCGGGCTTCGGTCCCAATTCAGTGTCGGCGGGAATCACACCCATCTTTTTCTGCCGCGCGATCGTTTCCGCACGGACCTCGTCCCAGCCGGCGTCGAATTGGCCCTTGTATTTATCGGCCCACTCCCGGGGAACGTGGTGCGGCGCGTGGACGGCGCCGGTGGCGTAGTACACGAAGAAGGGTTTGTCCGGTGTCATCGACTGCTGAGCCTTGACCCAGCCGATCGCCTGGTCGGTCATATCGACGGTGAAGTGATAACCCTCGGTGTGCGGCGGAGTGACCCGGGTGACGCCGTCATAAATCAACGGGAACCACTGATCAGTCTCGCCGCCGATGAAACCGTAGAACTTGTCGAAACCCTGGTGGGTGGGCCAACGGTCAAAGGGACCCGAGACGCTGGTTTCCCAGGCGGCGGTCTCGTGCCACTTGCCGAAGGCGCCGGTGCTGTAGCCGTTGAGCCGGAGCATCTCGGCTAAAGGCGCCACGCTGTTCGGAACCTGCCCGGTGTTCCCGGGGAACCCCGTCGAGGACTCCATAATTGACCCGGTGTTGGCAGTGTGATGGTTGCGGCCGGTCTTGAGGGCGTTCCTCGTCGGCGAGCAGAGCGCCGTGGTGTGAAAGTTGTTGTAGGAGAGTCCCGCCGCGGCGAGCCTGTCGAGGGTCGGTGTCTGGATCGGGCCGCCGAAGGTGCTGGGGCCGCCGAAGCCGATGTCGTCAATCAGCACGATCACGACGTTGGGGGCTTTCTCGGGCGCCTTGACCTCGAAGAACGGCGGCGTTTCCACGTTGCGCACGTCGAGCTCGCTATATTTGGGCCGTTCCGGCTCCTGGATTGGCAGGGTCGTGCGATCGAACGTTGCCTGGGCGGAAACCGTCGTGGCCAAACCGGCCAGAACGGCCACCGTTGTCGAGATGATTCTAGTAAATGAGCGTTTCATTGTTTCTCCCTCCGCATTGTTGAATATCAGCCATTTGCTCCTTCAGGGCGGAAACGCCCGCTGGAGCGGCTTGGTGTGAACGCTATCTATATACCAAATTGAGTTGTGCATATTCCACAGGCTCGATCTAGAACGACTCTCCGACGAAGAAGTAGACCGCGTCGGATTCTTTGCCGACCGCGTAGTCGATGGAGATATTGAGCCCGTTCTCGGCTGACAACAAATAGCGAATACCTCCTCCGAAGCTGGGAAGGAGGTGGTCGAAGTCGTACTCGCCGACAAGGCCCAGAGTCGCAATGGCCGAGGCATCCTCGGATTCAGGAGGCGGTTCGACGGGAAATCCCGGCAGCAAAACGCTGAGGTCAAAGGTCGAGTCGATCGTGATGTAGGCGTAGCTGAGGCCGCCGTACCAGTGCCCCGCGATCCGGCGCAGTCCTTAGACCCCGGCAAACCACCCCTGCTGGTTGACCGGCAAGAAGCGGTCGTCGTCACCGGCGCCGGAGCCGACCCCGTAGAACTCGAGGTTGAGGTCATATGCGCCAACCCCGCCAACGATTTTCCAATCGTTTCCCTTGAAGTTGGCGGACTGAGCGACAGCAAAGGCCTTGCTGTCTGTATCTGTGTAGAGGGCGCCGATTCCGGAGATGGAGGGGTAGGAACCTTCGTCGATCTGGTAGAGATAGCCGGCGCCGACGGCCAACCCGACCCCCAGGGTTGGATTCAAGATCGGAATTGGGGCGATGACAAAATCGCCGGGCTTTTTGGTGTTGGCGACCGTCTCCGCCTGCTCGGCCTCTCGGCGAAGGTGCTCGTCCTGGGGGCGAGCGCAGGAGTGAAACTGGCGATGGTGATAAATACCAACAGGACAGCGTTAATCCAAGACTGATTTTTGCTCATGGCGGTGATAAGGATAACGAAATTCCCGGCTGAATGCGAAATCCGCCCGCAACCGCGAGGCTATCCTCGTTTCCTGCAGTAGCGTTCCAGGCCCGCGGCATTGGCTTCCATCGGACAGAGCTTTCGGTAGCGATCGATAGCCCCGGGGGGAACGGTTGACTCGGCCATCTCTGCCTCGTCCAGGGCCAGAACAGCCTCGGCAACCGTAGTCGCTCCGTTGTCTTCGGCCAAGGTCCGCTCTGCAATATCCAGCCACCTCGACAACCTGCCCTCCAACTCGTCCAGGTGGCGTTCAACATCGTCCACGGCTCCGAAATGCGTCAGCAACAGCAATTCCGGCTCGACGGCTCGGATGCGTTCGAGGCTTTGAATCCACAGATCGACGTCGATATCCGGGGGCGGCATCGGCGGCAGAACGTGAGAGGCGCCGGGGAATCGAACGCCGCCGACATCACCGGTCGCGACGGCCTTACCGATCTGCCAGGCGATATGGTGCACCGCATGTCCGGGGGTGTAGTGGGCGACGATCTCGAGTCCGTCGAGTTCGACAGTGTCTCCATCTTGAACCAC
>JAUWTC010000009.1 GCA_030609785.1 Holophagae bacterium | reverse complement strand
CGCTCGGCAAACGCACTCCAGAAGGCGTTGCAGCCGATCCAACCGGCCAGTATGACGACGGCAAGGACAACGCCTGAACGTGACGCCTTCACGAACAACACCCCGGCCAAACCCTCATGGCGACCAGCAGGGCGGCCCACAGGTTGGAAATCACCGAGAGGACGATCAACACCATCGACAGAGCCGGCGGGAGCCGCCTCAGACCGACGGCAGCCAGCATCAGCCAGATCGGCCAGGCGTCCATCAGGAACCGTCCGCCCCACTGCACCCACCCGGTGCTGTAGTAGAGCAGGCCCGGAAGGCAACACAGCACCAGCGACACCCACGCCGCCACGAGAAGCCTGCCCTCCTGACGACCCCTTGCCCACCAGGCTGCCAGAAGGGCAATGAACGCCGGCGTCACCCAGATCAGGCCCATGCCTCGAGGGTCACTGGCCAGGATCGGAAACACCAGATCGCCTGCGGCATCCCGAACGGCGATGGGCCACTGCCAACCGACAAAGTGGAGGTTCCGACCAAGGTAGGCCCACGACACCTGCCCGTGCTCGAGCAAACGCTCCCGGAGAAAAGGCGGCACCAGCATGAAACGGTAGCCGAATTCCGTCAAAGAGCCGAAGCGGAGGGCGTTGAGCGCCAGTGCAGTTCCGCCCAGGGCCAAAGGAGGGAGCATCATGGGCAGCAGCCGGGCCACCGCTTTCTTGAAGCGCCCCCTGTCCTCCGAGCTTCGCAAGCCGGTAGGGCGAGCCCGCTCATACCAAAAGTGCAGGGCCAACAACAGGGGAAGGGCGCCCAGCATCGCCGGCCGGCTGGTCAGTGCCAATCCGAAAGCAACTCCGGCGGCCCACCGGCGCCCCGACCAGGCGAGAGCCAACGCCAGCGTCAGAAACGTCACCCCCACCGTCTGGGCGAACAAGAACGTCCCTCCGTCAGGCGCGAACCAGATCCACAAGGTTCCCGCGCCGGCCAACACGGTGAGGGCATTGTCCGAAGGTCTGACTCCGGACAGGCCGCAGGCGCTCAGCCAAGCGGCCATCAGACGGTCGATCACCGCAACGGCCAGACCACCCAACAACACCCCAAGCCACTGGGTGGCCAGAGCCCCCCGAAAGACCGCCAGCAAGGGCGTCAACAAGAACGCGGGCCCCGGTGGAAATCCGACGTAACAGAGCAGGGCCTCGACCAACCGAGGATCGGAGTCGGCGCCCTGCACGTCCTGAGCCGGCATCAAGACGCCCTCCGGCCCCTTCAGGGCCACGGCCAGATTGCTGATCAGGCTGTTTTCCCGAGGATCTCCGACAACCCGGTTTCGAAAATACGGTGTGACATCGAGACCAGGTTCGACCTCGATCACCCGCTCAGGATCGCCTTGATCGCCCGGAACCGTGATGTCCAGTCCCAGCCAGGCTCGAGCCTGCAACAGGTGCTGGGACACCATCGGCCAGGTAGGAACCGGCACCAGCCCGTTGGGGCCGATGACGGCCAAAATCAGGTAGATCACGGCCCACAGCGCCCAAACTCGGATGAACCGCCGGTGATTCATGATGTTGATCGTAACCCGGTCTCCGTTCTCGACCAAAGGGAGAGGATGAAGACCGTCACGGCGGCTCGTCACGGCGAAGCCGAAGGCGGAGCCGGAAGCCGAAGGCGGAGCCGGACTGATCATCGGCCCATGGTGTCGAGAGCTGCGCCCTGGCAAGCCGCCTTCGCGCTCTTTCTTGGCAGGCCAACCCCCGCCCGTGCCCGTGCCCGGGTTCAATCCCCCTCGATCCGGAACGCCCGTGAAAGCGCATCAGCCACCGCCATGCCCGCTGGTGTCGGTGCGATGCGATCGGCTCGCCGACTGATCAATCCCCTTGCTTCGAGGTCACGAAGGGTGTCGGCATTGGGCCCAATCACATCGGTCTGGAATCGCTTCTCGAGCCAGGCCAGATCGACCCCGTCAGCCGTCCTCATTCCAAGCATCAAAGTCTCGAGGGCCCTTTGCTTATCCGTCAGAGACTCCTCGCCTTCGACCGGACGCCGGCCTTGATCAATATCCCGCTGCCACAATCGCACTTTGCTCCGATTCCACCACCGTTTGCAGACACCGTCGAACGAGTGGGCGCCCGGCCCCAAGCCCAGGTAGGGAGCCCCGGTCCAATACTTCAGATTGTGGGTCGAGCGGTGGCCCGGGAGGGCGAAATTCGACACCTCGTAGCCTTCAAATCCCCGCGTTCCCAGGACCTCGTGAGTGATCGCAAACAGCTCGGCCTGTGGCGCCTCCCCCATCTCCGTCATCAAACCGGCCTCCCGCCGCTTGCCGAAGACCGTGCCCTCATGAAACGTCAGCTGGTAGCACGACAGGTGTTGGACGCCCAATCCGACACCCTCACGCAGTTGCCCTTCCCAATCCGAGCGCGCCTGGCCGGGAAGACCAAAAATCAAATCGATTGAGACAGTGTCAAAGCCCGCCTCCAGCAGAGACTCGACTGACCGACGCGCCTGTTCCGCCGTATGGCGGCGGCCCAGTATCCCCAACGACACGTCATTGAGGGCTTGCACCCCGACACTGACGCTGGAGAAACCGAGGTCCCTCCAGGCTCGAGCTGTTTCCGGCGACACATCCTCTGGATTGACCTCGATGAAAACCTGAGCCTCAGGGTCAATCTGCAACTTCTCCCTCAGCCCGCCCACAACCCGAGTCAGACGGTCGATCTTCAAAGCAGACGGCGTCCCCCCACCGAAATAGACCGTGTCGAAATCAAACCCGCAGTCGGCATACATCACGGCCTCGTCCAGCAAGGCCCGCTCCCACTGGGCCCGCCTGGCCTCCCCGGCCAGAGTCACCGCAAAATCGCAGTAGGGACAGATAGACGAGCAGAATGGCACGTGAACGTAGAGCCCGGCCCTGGTCGATGCGCCTTCAGGTATATCAATGCCCGACATGGTCGCCATCATATCCGTTTTGGAGGGGCACGCCGTGCCCCTACGATTGAAAAATTCTGCAAACCGGTTGGCGGACCAATCGCCTTCTCGGGCCCTCAGTCGGTATCCGACTTCAACACCGCGATGAAGGCCGACTGCGGAATTTCGACGTTGCCGACCATCTTCATGCGCTTCTTGCCCTTCTTCTGCTTCTCCAGCAGTTTGCGCTTGCGGCTGATGTCGCCGCCGTAGCACTTGGCGGTAACGTCCTTGCGGAAGGCATTGATGGTCGATCGGGCAATGACCGTTCCGCCGATCGCGCCCTGGATGGCGATCTTGAACTGCTGCTTGGGAATGGTGTCCTTGAGCCTGTCGCAGTAGTGGAGCGCCCTGGCGCGCGCCTTCTCCCGGTGAACCAGCTGCGACAGTGGGTCGACCGGTTCGGTATTGACCAGAATCTCCACCTTGACGACGTCGGTGACCCGGTAATCCAGCATCTCGTAGTCGAAGGAACCGTAGCCCTGGGTCGTGGACTTCAGCTTGTCGTAGAAGTCGAACAGGACCTCGGCCAGGGGCATCTCGGAAGTCAGTTCGACCCGGCCCGCCGAGAGGTAGTTGAAGGTCGTCTCTTCACCCCGTCGATCGCGGCACAATTCCATCACAGACCCGATGTAGCGATCGGGCATCATGATTGCCGCCTTGATGAAGGGCTCTTCCACCGTGTCGATGGTCGTAGGGTCGGGATAGAGCGCCGGATTGTCGATCCAGAACCGCTCACCGTTGTTCAACGTGATCCGATAACGGACGGAGGGCGCCGACAACAACAGCGAAAGATCGTACTCCCGCTCCAATCGCTGCTGGACGATTTCCAGGTGCAAGAGGCCGAGGAAACCGCAGCGGTAGCCGAAACCCAGGGCCTGGGACGAGTCCTTCTCGTAGATCAACGCGGCATCGTTGAGCTTGAGCTTTTCCAGAGCCTTGGTCAGCTCCCCATACTCGTCGGTCGCCATTGGGTAGACCGAAGAGAAGACCACGGGTTTGCTCTCACGATAGCCGGGGACCGGCTCGTCGGCCGGTTCAGCGAGGTCGGTGATGGTATCGCCGATGTTGATGTCCGAGACCGACTTGATACCGGCGATGACGTACCCGACGTCTCCGGCACTCAGGGAGCCCGTCGCCTCCCTGCTGAGCTTGAGCAGACCGATTTCCTCGACCGTGTGCTCGGCCTTGGTGTGCATAAAGAGCACTTGCTGACCCTTGGTCATCGTACCGTTCATCACCCGGACGAGGAGAACGGCGCCACGGTAGGAATCGTATTGTGCGTCGAAAATCAGCACCTGAAGCGGTCCCTCGGGGTCTCCCTCGGGTGGCGGCAGCTGGTTGACGATCGCCTCCAGAACGTCCTCGACGCCCTGACCGGTCTTGGCCGAACACAGGACAGCGTCGTCGGAATCCAGGCCGAGGTCCTCTTCGATCTCTTCCTTGACTCTTTCAATATCAGCCGCGGGCAGGTCGATCTTGTTGATCACCGGCACCATCTCGAGGTCGTGTTCAATGGCAAGATACATATTGGCCATCGTCTGAGCCTCGACGCCCTGCGAGGCATCGACCAGCAAGAGGGCGCCTTCGCACGACATCAAGGACCGTCGTACCTCGTGGGAGAAATCGACATGGCCCGGCGTGTCGATCAAATTGAGGCGATAGTTCTCACCATTCTTAGCGGTGTAGTCCAGCGAAATCGTGTTGGACTTGATCGTGATGCCACGCTCACGCTCAAGGTCCATCGAGTCCAGAATCTGGTCCCGGAACTCACGGTCCTCGACGGCCCCGCAGTGTTGAATCAACCGATCGGCCAGCGTCGACTTGCCGTGGTCGATGTGGGCGATAATGCAAAAACTCCTGGTGTGGTCCAAAGCTCAATACTCCAACGGCCTATTATGGCGCAATTCGGTCTCTGATGCACATCACACCCCTGAGATTCAAACAAAATATGATCGCTCAGCTGTATGAAAAGCTCACAAAAATAACCACAACGAAAGACATGAAACACAAAGACAATTGAACCGCTAAGACGCAAAGAGCGCTAAGGGGGTTTTTTTCAACACTTTCTTTGCGTTTCCTTTGCGGCCTTTGCGTCTTGGCGGTTCAATAATTCTGTTGTTCGATTCGAGTCATGAGACGGGCGGCCGCGGGGGGCCGCCCCTTCAGGGCAGGCCCCTTACCGGACGACGGCGATGCCCAGCCTTAACTGCCACGGGAGCCGTTGGTCGTAGGAACGAAGGCTCTCGCCCCAGCCGCTGAAATACTGGGCGTAGAGGTAGCCGTCGAAGTTCCGGCCGAGAATCTTGTCCATCGGCCAGGTTCCGTCGAGCTGCACGCTCCCCTTGCCCGACGTCCCGACCTGAACCGTTGCCGCCACCTGCCAGTCGCTCCGTCCGGTGAAAGCCATTCGCAGGTCGCCGTAGCCCCGGTATTCGGCAATGTCGGGATTTTCGTCGGGGGTGCCGAGGTAGGCCCAAAGCCGAGGCGCCACCGTCAGATGTCCACCGCCCCAAAATCGAGAAAACTCGAACACCGGTTTGACATAGATAATGTCGAGGCTACGGCTTTCTTCGCCACCCTGGCCGTTGCTTTCGTGCTGGTAACCGGCCTGACCCCAGATCCGGAAGTTCCCGCTGTCCGAACGGTGCACATCTTTGTGCCGGTAAAAAAGGCTGGGCTTGTAGGAGGTGTCGTAAAAGGGCTTGCTCTCCCCTTCGATGTCCCACAAAGAGGTTTGGGTGTATCCGAAGTAGACGTGACTGAAAAAGGGCGCCTTTCGGGTCAAAACACCCTGTGGATTCATGAAAGCAAACTTGAAACTGAACTGAAACTTGGCGTTGATCAACTCGTTCCAGCCGATGACGAAATAGAGGGGTTCGTCAGGGGTCAGTTTGGACATGAACCGATTGGTGTCCAGCTCTCCAACCTCGCCGCTCTCACCGACAGCCGGTTCCGATTCCGAATCAATCCTCGCCTCCTGGGCGTCAGCACAATTCCAGACACCGAAAATCCCCAGTACCGCCACGGCGAGCACCGTCACCCACCATCGACGCATGGTCCCAACCGCCATTCACACGATCCGTTCGCGGATCTTGGCCGATACGATATCCATGACCCACACGGTCGCCGCGATCAGCAGGACCAGGGTACCGACCTCGCCCCATTCGCCCAGATCGACACGGGGCTTGAGGATGTAGCCGATGCCGCCGCCTCCGACAAAACCGATGATCGTCGACATGCGCACGTTGATATCCCACCGGTAGATCGTGAAGCTGAGGAAGGGCGGAATCACCTGCGGCACGACGCCATAGCGAAGGACCTGCAAGGTCGATGCTCCGGTTGCCATGATGGCATCCATCGGGCCGTTGTCGATGCTCTCGATCTGCTCCGAATAGAGCTTCGTCAGGGCTGCGACCGAGTGAACCCACAGGGCCAGGACTCCGGCAAAGGGGCCGATCCCGACCCACGAGATGAAGATCAGGGCCCAGACCAGGGGTTCAACGGCTCTGACGAAATTCATCAGGGTCCGAGCAACAATGTAGGCGGTTCGGGCAATGAAGGTGCCTCGGGTCAGATTGCGAGCCGAGGGGAATGACAGGACGAAGGCTACCGGGATGGCGAAGGCCGTCGCCATGAAAGCCAAGAAGATCGTCTGGACCAACAGGACGGAACCCTGGTGCAGGATTGACGCCTGTGGGTGCATCAGGCCACGCAGGATGTCGGCAGCCTTGGAGAACTTGGTCAGGAAATCCATGAGATCCAGTTCGGTAATCAACCAACCGGTGAAGAAGGTCAGCTGGATCAATATCGCCACAAACCAGCCCACGGTGGTCTGGCTCCAAGGCAGGTCCTTTTCTTCCTCGGTCAGGCCGAAGACCATTGCACGTCCCGGCGAGGTCCCGAGCGGGACGTGGGCAGCGTTCCAGATCAGGGCGAGCACCACAGCAACCGCAGCCATCCACCCGTAGTGCAGAAGATCGAGGATTTTTTCCGCCGTGAGCAGGAGCCCCGTCGCACCCCGGCGGCCCGAAAAGGCCAGAACCAACAGCTCGACCATCAGACCGCCGAAGGCCAGCAAAAAGGCATCAACGACGACGGCCTGCACCCGATCGACGAACAGGGCAAGGGGACTCGGGGCTCCGAATTCGGTATTTTTCTTCACCTCAGTACCCCGAATTGGACGCCGGTTCGGCATCCTGCCCGTAGATTTCCTTGAAGGTCTTTTGATCGAAATTGCTCGGCGAGCCCTGCCATACCAATTGACCGTCTCGCAGGGCGATCAGCCGCGTCGCATAGCGGGTGACCAGGTCGATGTCGTGCAGCGAGCACAAGACTGTCAAGCCCTCCTCTCGGTTGAGGCTTTCGATGTGGCGCATGACCGAGTGACGCAGGGCCGGATCCAGGGAAGCCACGGGTTCATCAGCGAGAATCAACTGCGGCTCCTGCATCAACGCGCGGGCAACTGCCACCCGCTGCTGCTGCCCGCCTGACAGGGCGTCCGCCCTGCTGTCGGCACGGCCCGGCAACCCCACCCGCTCCAGCGCGGCCACCGCACGCTCCCGTTCGGCCTGAGGGAAACTGACCATCAGGCTGGGCAAGAGACGACTGCGACCCAGCGCTCCGGAGAGCACGTTGGTCAGGACCGTCTGCCGTTTGACCAGGTTGAACTGCTGGAAAATCATCGCGATCCTGCAGCGCAAGCGTCTGAGGGCCGAACCCCTCAGTGCAGTAACTTCTTCCCCAAAAATGTGGACCGTACCCTCGGTGGGGTCGAGCAGCCGATTGATGCAGCGAAGCAGAGTACTCTTGCCCGATCCGGACAGTCCCAGTACCGCAAGAAACTCGCCCTCCTTGACCTCGAACGAAACACTCTCGAGCGCCCGAATGCCCCCGGGATAGACCATGCCGAGATCGCGGACCTCGACCGCTGCAGCCGTACCGCCCGTCACGACCCACTCCCCTTCTGTGCCTTGCGGCGTTTCTTCTCCAGTTTCTCCTCCGCAGCCTTCAAGAGAGAGGCCGCACTGACGCCGGTCTCCTTCAAGGCTGAGCGGAACCCCTCGAAATCAGCGTCGGTACACGGCTCTGCGGCGACGCCCGCCACCAAATCGTAGTAGGCGCCCTGCCCCTCCTCGGTTTCGAGGAAACGTTGCAGTGATCCTTCGAACTCCCGCCACACGGTCTCCGAAAAATCCTGGCGAACACAGCAAACATCGTTGGGAATCGGAGGTGTCAGGGCGATGATGCGCACCTGATCGAGGAACGCCAATCGTTCCGCCTCCGTGGCCATGTTCTTCAGCAGCAGGAAGCGGGCATCCCCGACCAGGGTGCCGTTCTGGGCGTTTTTGACCGAGGGCGGTGAATAGAAGGTCGAGCCGCCTGCCACCTTGCCGTCCACTACCGCCTGCACGACGTTGGGATGGCCACCGGCGAAGAGCACGTGACCCAATTGAACGCCCGCCCGTTGCAGCAGCGCTCGGGCAAAGATGTGTCCGGAGGTCGAGGTCTCGTCGGAGAACGCGAAGCTCTCGCCCTGAAGGTCGTCGAGGCGGCGAAATGGGGAGTCCGGTCGGGTCATTACGCACCCGTAGTAAACATTGGACAGCTCGGCAACCGAACGCTCGCTGGTGTGCAGGACCCGAGTTTCTCGCAGTGTTCCGGGCCTTTCGTATTCCAAGAGTTTGCGCCCGTCCCCAACCAGATCGTGAGGACCGGAATAGACATGGCGGCTGATGGCGGCTGCGACCCCGTCACGACGCTCGACCAAATGGGCAACCGCCGCCTTGTCATCGGGCACCGAGACTTCAACCCAACCGGGCGCGACTTTGTCGAGCTTGTCAGTAACCATGTTCCGAAGTTCGCCCTGCACCGAGTCGGGAACGGCCACCGCCTTGCCGGCGAGTTCCGCCAGTCCCTCAGGCTCTCCCGGACCGTCCCGGGTGACGACGATCGCATATCGATCAACCGACCGCACGACCTGGAGTCGAGCCTCGGCTCCATATCTCGCATTGGCCAAGACGTAGGCAAAGGCCGGGATCCAGGCAACGTCGGCCTGTCCGGCGCCGAGGGCCTGGATGACCGCCGCATAGGAAGTCGGCACCTGGGATTTCAGGGTCAAGCCGCTGTCGGCACGGATAAACCGGGCCAACTCGTCGCCTCGCCGCACCAGAGTCCCTTGCTCGACCGACGGGACGAAGAGCATCGTGATCGCCCTCTCGCCCCGCACTTCCAGCGACGACCGTCGATGCAGACCCCAGGCAAAAACAACGGTCAATACGACGACCAGCGTCCAACCGACCCGCGGCATCCACACCAGTTTCCCCTGCATCATGGCTGCTATTTCTCCCCGGGCCGGAAGATTAACACGGCGTCAGAGCTATCGGCTGTCAGCCGGCGCTTGCAAGATTCATGAAGTAGCCACAAAAAGGAACCGCCAAGACGCGAAGAACGCGAAGGGAAGACAAGAAAAGGGGGATTGGGATTGAATCTGAAATTTGTCGCATACCCCCGAGCCCATCGGCGACGGTGACCTAAACTCTCTCTCCCTTTGCGCCTCCTTTGCGCTCTTCGCGTTCTTCGCGGTTCAACTGCGTTCTTGCTCGCGTTCCGGGCTTTCGGTGTTCCAGCCTCCCAGCGTCCCAGCTTCCCCGCTTCCCAGCCTTCTTGACCCTTTTTGCCCCGGTCTCGTACTTCCTCCAACTCAGGGCCTGCCCGTTGGGATGATGTAGGGTGGGCCTCCGGAGGAGACGATGACCCGTTATTGCTTGATTATTCTGACCGCCCTTGCCCTGGCCGCCTCGGCCGCTGCAGTTGATGCCCCACTGCCGCGTCACCCGGCGCCCTCGCCCGACGGATCGTTGATCGCCTTCAGTTGGCAGGGCGATCTTTGGACGGTTCCCTCGGCCGGTGGAACGGCTCGGCGCCTGACCGCCCACCCGGCAGCCGAAAGGTATCCAGTGTGGTCGAGAGACGGGCGTCTGATCGCCTTTGCCTCTGACCGCCACGGCAATACCGATGTCTTCGTCATGCCGGCTGACGGCAGCGCCGGCCCGACCCGCCTGACCTTCGCCGATAGCTCCGATACGCCAGTCGATTTCACGCCCGATGGAAGTGCCGTAGTGTTTTCTTCCGGCAGGTCGGTGTCGGTTCGCTGGATGCCCGCCCTGTGGACCGTTCCCCTGGCCGGCGGCACGCCCACGCTCGCCCAAAGTTCCCTGGGAGAGAATGGCGCCTACTCCCCAGACGGTAAGACCATGGTCTTCACTCGCGGGGCGACCAAGTGGACACGCCACGGCTATCGTGGCACGGCGTCTCGAACGCCCTGGGTTCGGACCTCTGATGGAACTTACCGCCGGCTCTCGGATTTTGCCGGCGATGAAGATCACCCCAGTTGGATCGACGGACACACCATCGCCCTTCTATCAGCTCGATCAGAACGGAAAAACATCTTTCTGCTGGATGTGACCACCGGAGACGCCCGCCAACTGACCCACCACGACGTCACCGACGTCCGCTTCCCCAGAGCCTCGGCCGACGGTTCTCTGATCGCCTACGAATACCAGGATGGGCTGTGGACCACCACGCCGGAAGGAGATCAACCTCGACGTCTTTCGATTGACGTTCCGGCCGACCATCTCAAGGATCAGGTTGTCCGAACGACGAAGAAGGCCGACGCCGAAGATCTGACGGTCCATCCCGATGGCGAGCTGGCGGCGTTCATCGTCGAGGGCGACCTCTTCGTTACCGAACTCTTATCGAAAGACGATCAGGAGATCGCTGCCCCTCAGACCGTGCGCATCACCGACACGCCTGAGCGCGAAGCCGAGCCCCGGTGGTCTCCTGACGGGAAGACGTTGTTGTTCATATCATCGAGAACGGGCAATAACGATCTCTGGACCGTGCATCCGGCAGACGAGGAACTCGGATGGATCGATGGCTTCGATTTCCCGGTTCAACAGCTGACAATCGACCCCGCCGAGGATATGGGCGGCCGCTGGTCTCCCGACGGTTCCTCGATCGCCTTCATCCGCGGCAAGGGAAACCTGATGGTCATGGACTCGGAGGGCAAAAACGCCCGTACCGTGCTCGAACATTGGTCCCCCTCGGACTTCAGCTGGTCGCCGGACGGCCGGTGGTTCGCGTACTCGACGGTTGACGCCCACTACAACGCCGAAGTCTGGGTCATCCCGTCTGACGGCGGTCAAGCCTACAACGTCAGCCGCCACCCTGATGACGATGTCCAGCCGAGATGGAGCCCCGACGGGCGGCGTCTCCTATGGATCTCCAAGCGCCACGCAGACACCAACGACGTCTGGGGGGCCTGGCTGACCCTGGAAAACGACCAGCGAACCAACACCGGGTGGCTGAAGCTGTTTAACGACAACGGGAAGAAGGACAAGAAAGAGGAGAAAGAGGAAGAAGGCGAAGCAGATGACGAAGGAGATGAGGAAGAAAAGGCAGAGGAACTGCCCGAGGTTCTGATTGACTTTGATCGCCTCTGGCGACGGGCCACCAGAATCACCGGCGAGACCGGTGACGAGTATGGACCTCTTGCCACGCCGGACGGCAAGCGAATCCTCTTCACGGCATCTCCTGACGGCAAGACCGACCTCTACAGCGTTCGTTTCGACGGCGAGGACCTCAAGCGTCTGACCGAAGACGACACCTCGCCATCCAACGTCCAGTTGAGCAAGGACGGGAAGACCGTGTTCTACCTGAATTCCAAGGGCAAGGCCGGCCGCATCGGGATCGACGGCAAGAAGGGCGACCCGATGCCCTTCTCCGCCCGGGTCACAATCGATGTCGAAGCACAGCGGGCTGCAGTCTTCAACGAGGCGTGGCGAGCCCTGAACGAGTGGTTCTATGATCCGGCCTTCCACGGCGCCGACTGGGCGTCGAAAGCCGAGATCTACCGGCCATGGGCTCTGAATGCGTCACACGACAAGGACTTTGCCGACGTCCTCAACCTGATGCTCGGTGAACTCAACGCCTCCCACATGGGTTATCGGCCGAAAAGGGACAATTCCGGCGAAAAGACCGGGTGGATCGGAGCCACCTTCGACCCGACCGCCGATGGTCCCGGCATCCTTGTCGACGAAGTATTGGAAGACAGTCCGGCCGCCCACACGACGGTGGACCTCAAGCCCGGCGACCGCCTGCTGGCCGTTGACCGGCAGGAGATCACGGAGAACACCAACGTCTATTCTCTGTTCGTCAATGGGATTGACCGGCGGATCCCACTGAAGATCCTCGGTTCAGACGGCGCCGAGCGCACTGCCGTCGTCATTCCGATGACCGGTCGTCGCCAGAGCAATCTGCGATACGACACCTGGGTCAACCAGCGCCGGCAACTGACCCAAGAGTACTCGGGCGGTCGTCTCGGCTACCTCCACATTCACAGCATGGACATCCCCTCCTTCGAGGGCTTCGAAAGAGACCTGCAGGCTGCCGGTGAAGGCAAGGACGGGTTGGTGATCGATGTCCGTTCAAACGGTGGCGGTTGGACCACCGACTACCTGCTGGCGACCCTGATGGTCCAGCGCCATGCATTCACAGTGCCTCGCGACGACACCTCGGGCATCAAGGCCTACCCACAGAGCCGGCTCCCGCTTGCGGCATGGACGCGCCCGGCGGTGACGATCTGTAACGAGGATTCCTACTCCAATGCCGAGATCTTCTCCCACGCCTTCAAGACCCTGGAGCGTGGGCCCCTGGTCGGTCAGACGACCTTCGGCGCGGTGATTTCAACCGGCGCCCACGGGCTGCCGGGAGGCGGCTACGTCCGTATCCCCTTGCGGGGTTGGTATGTTGCCGGCAGCGCAATGAACATGGAAAACAACGGCGCTGTCCCCGACGTCATCGTCGCCCAACAGCCGACCGAGGACATCGACCCCACCGAGGACACCCAACTTCGGACTGCCGTGGAGACCCTGTTGGGCCAATTGCCGTCCGACCCGAGGAATGGGGCTTGGTAGCAATTCGTCGAACGAATTGCATGGTTTGAGAGCGATTGCCTATTGTGGCCGCGGGCATGATCCAAGGGCACAATGCGGGCCGGGAGGCCCGCGCTCCCACCCCTAGGTCTGGAACAGTCGTTTGAGGAGCGCGGGGCTCCCGCCCCGCAACGGCTCCCTCAATGACCTCCGTCCGAGCGTCCGAGCGTCCTAGCATCCCAGCCTCAACCCTAATCCCCCTTCTCTTGTCTTTCCTTTGCGTTCTTCGCGTCTTTGTGGTTCATTTTTCTTCCCTCGATCTCTTTGAGGCGCTAAGCTGTGGCGCGGCAGAGAGCTGAGAGTTTTTCCCTGGAGGGTTGAACAATGAAACGCTTGACGATGACGATGATTCTGGTCCTGGCATTGCTGACTTCATTTGCCGGTGCAGGTGACCGAACTCACCAGATCGAGGCCGAGGACTATTTCTCGATTGCCGGCATCACCGGAATCGCCCTGTCCCCAGACGGCACAACGGCAGCCTGGACGGAGACCCGATGGGACTCCGAAGACGACGGCCGCAACACCGAGCTGTGGAGCCTCGATCTCCAGAGCAACGAACCTCAGAGGTTGACCTTCGACGGCATGGGACCCTCCGGCATTCGATTCAGCAAGGACGGCCGATGGATCTACTTTTCTGCCTCGGATGCCGACGACAACAGCCAGATTTGGCGGATTCAATCTGCGGGTGGCGACGCAAAGAAATTGACCTCGATTTCAGACGGCATCGACCTCTGGGATCTTCCCGGCGACGGGTCCAAACTGGTCTTCACGGTCACTGCCGAGCATACCGACGACGAGTGGAAAGACCTCAGAGACTCCTACGCCGATCTTGAATACGGCCACGGCGTGACGACCTTCTCCGAGGTCCACTCTCTCGACCTCAAGACCTGGCGCACCCGCACAGTCTTCGATGGGAAAAAGGTGATCCGAGGCATGGACCTCAGCGCCGACGGAACGCTGGCAGCGCTGACGACCACTCTGGATAACGAGCTGATTCATAACGAGGGGTGGTCCAACGTCGAAGTTCTGGATATCGCCTCCGGCGAGCTGACCATGGTGACCACTGATGGTTGGCGATCAGGCCACGATTCTCCTTTCGGGTGGGTCGATGATGTTCAAATGGCCGACGACGGCAAGGCTCTTGGCTTCACGGTCTCCTTCGACGGATTTCCCACCCGCGTCTATACTGCTTCGGCGGCAGGAGACGGCTGGGACCTGTCGGAGATCGCCCGTCCCGAAGGCGTTTCTGTCAACGGCGGATCGCTCGGATGGAGCCCCAATTCCCACAGCTTGGTCTTTACGGGTGACTCCAAGGCTCGGGTCCGCCTCTACCGTCAGGAGACCGGTGGGACCGCAGAGCTCATCACACCCGGTGACGTCGTCATCGGCGGCTACGCCTTCGACGCCACCGGCTCGAAGACCCTGGTCACTGCCGGCGCAATAGACAGCCCGGGCGATCTCTACCTCGTGGGCTCGGACGGGACGCTCGATCGAGTGACCCGAATCAACCCCCAGGTCGACGACTGGATCTTGCCGTCGATAGAAATCGTAACGTGGACAGCGCCTGACGGCGCTCAGGTCGAAGGCATTCTGGAACTGCCCCCGGGCTGGACCAAGGCCGACGGGCCTTTGCCTCTGATCGTCGAGATCCACGGCGGTCCGACATCGGCGACGCATTACCGCATGCGTTTCTGGATCTACGGACGCACCCTGATGCCGGCAAAGGGCTACGCTCTTTTGAGTCCCAACTATCGCGGTTCCACAGGCTATGGGGATCAGTTCCTGACACAACTGGTCGGTCGAGAAAACGATATCGAGGTCTCAGACATCCTGGCCGGTGTCGATGCCTTGATCGAGCGGGGCATTGCCGATCCCGAGCGCCTCGGCGTGATGGGATGGTCCAACGGCGGATTCCTGACCAACGCGCTGATCGCCGAAACCACCCGCTTCAAGGCCGCATCTTCCGGCGCGGGCACCCTGGACCAGGTGCTGCAATGGGCCGTCGAGGATACGCCCGGTCATGTGATCAACTTCATGAGTGCCGCCCTCCCCTGGCAGAATCCGGAACACTACGTCAAGGGCTCTCCGCTCTATGGTCTGGCCTCGGTGACGACACCGACCCTGATCCACGTCGGCGGCAACGACCCCAGGGTTCCCCCCGCCCACTCCCGCGGCCTTTATCGGGCACTCAAGATCTACCTCGACGTTCCCACGGAACTGGTTGTCTATCCAGGCGCAGCCCACGGACTCAGAACCTACACCCACCGCGAGGCCAAGATGGCCTGGGATCTGGCGTGGTTCGAGAAGTATCTTGGAGAGGGCTGGAACTCTGAGG
>JAUWTC010000402.1 GCA_030609785.1 Holophagae bacterium | reverse complement strand
GGGTCAAAGAGTCCAAGGCATTTCGAGTACAAGAGTTGAAGAGTCCAAGAGTGTAAGAGTGGGGAACACGGACACATGGGGGGGCGTCGCGGATGGGAAATCAATGTCCGGTCACGCGCCGGATCAGCACGAAACCCAGCGTTGAGGTCAATGGCACTAAGATGGAGGTGCCGGCGGTGCAGAACGATGGATTTGCGGTAATTCGTAGTGGAGTTCAAGGTTGTCGACGATCCATGTCCCTTCAGGCTCATTCGAGTACACCGAGCAACCCATTCCGAACGTAGACGGTCCTTCTACCGACACCTCCAGGGTCCGCATCAACCCGTCGAGGACGACCTCATCAGATTTGATGCATCGATGGGATGCCCACGGGCAGATGATGCAAAAAAGATATACCGTTGTGGCTGGAGGGCCGCCGACCTTGACTCTGACGAGGCGCGGTGCGTCGAAGGTAAAGCGAAATGCGAGTTCGTTCGGTATGCCCCCGGTTTCCAGGACTGCCTGAGGGTCGAGGACCACAAAGTTTGGCGGACTGTAGCCGGGGATGCCATAGCCGCTGCACTCACCAAGCACAGCTGCACCACCGTCTTCATTGGACCAATGGCCTTGAAATTCCACCCCCAGCGCCGCGTACTCGTCTCGCAACGGCTGAGCCGAGGCGAGATCACACGGGGCCGAGAGGTCGTCGAAATTGATGAACACCGGCGCCTGAGCAAGGGCCACATTTGGCAAGGAGCAGAGCATCAATACCGCGAATACAAGGGCCGTGGTTCTCATCTCAGCACCTCCAGCACTGAATCGACAAAGTCTGCGGCTCAATTGTAGCAGGAGGGGCAGGAGGTGAGGTTGAAAGGATGAAGGATGAAGGCGGAAGGATGCCACGGCCAACTGCCCCGGCCCTCTGCCGCTGACGCGGTCACCGGACGCGGACGCTGTTCACCGATAGGTTCAGCTGCCGTGTCCGACTTCGAAGTTGAACGTTGGACGTTCGACGTTCGTTGTGTTTCCCGCCTCCCAGCGTCTACAATGCGCTCATGAGTGAAGACACTGCTCCTGTTGCCCTCGGGGCCATGCCGGATGGTCTGATCCCGGAACTGTCATTAATGATGCCGGCCTACAACGAAGAAGAGATTCTCCCCCTCGCGCTCGAGGAAGCTGTGGCGGCGCTCAACGCGCAGGTCAAGACCTGGGAATGCGTGATCGTCGACGACGGTTCGACCGATCGTACACCCGAGATCTTGGCGGAGTTGTCCGCCGGGGAGCCGCGGATCCGGGTCGTGACCAACAGTCCCAACCGGGGGTACTCGCAGGCCCTGATTCGAGGGTTTCATGCCTGTAGGCTTGACGTTGTCTTCTACACCGATGCCGACGCGCAGTTCGATCTGATGGAGATGGGGCGGCTCTACCCGCTGATCGCCGACGCCGATATGGTTGCGGGCTTCAGGGTTGGACGTCAGGACCCGTGGTTCCGGCTGATCACATCTGGCGTGTACAACGTTATTCAGGGCTTGGTGCTCGGGGTCAGAGCCCGGGATGTCAACTGTGCCTTCAAGTTCTTCAGGCGGGATTTCTTCGAAAAGGTGGCTCTCTCCAGTGATGGATTTCTGATTGACGCCGAACTCTATGCCCGGGCTGATCTGGCCGGCCTGCGGTGGGCGCAGGGCCCTGTGAAGCACCGGCCGCGGACTCAAGGTTCGACAACTGTCAAGGTTGGGACGATCCGGGAGACTCTTCGGCAGCTTTTCAGTCTGAAGAAGGCGCTCAAATGACAAGGCCCAGCCCCAAGATGTTCTTCTGGGGCAGTGTCGCCGGCTGGACACTCCTGCACATCCTGCTGGCCGCAATCCTGCAGATCTCGGGCGACGAGGCCTACTACTGGGATTGTGCCCGCCATTTTGACTGGGCCTATTACGACCAGCCGGGCCTGATGATCTGGCCCATCGCCTTCTTCCGTCTGATTCTGGGCGACGTTGCCCTGGCGGTTCGGGCGCCGGCATTGATTGCGAGTTTCGTCATAGCCCTGATGATGCTGGGGTTGGTACGGCGGTTGGGTGGAGGCTACGCCCAAGCCGCGGTCGCCTACGGTTTGATCCACCTGATGCCGTTGTTTTTCATGGGGTCCTTTTACGAAAGCACCGATATCGGGTTGGCCGCGGCGTACGTCGGCGCGACCTGGGCCGCCGTCACTGTGGCACAGGGGGACCGTCGAGGTTGGTGGGGCTTCGGTCTGGCGATCGGTCTGGGCTTTCTGGCCAAGTTCCCGATCGTGATGGTGCTTCCGGTCATATTCGTGGCCCTCGGCAAGAAGGAGGCCAGGGACGATCTGGCGACCCCGACGCCGTGGCTGGCCGCAGTTTTGTCCCTGGCGCTGACGGCGCCGGTCTGGATCTGGGCCAGTTTGAACGATTGGGACAATATCTTCTTCCAGGGGATGAGGCGGATGGAGGGCAGCGGACTGACCCTGAAGTACCTGGGCGAATTCCTGGGCGCCAGTCTGGGGTTGGCCACCCCATTTCTCGCGATCGCCATCGTCGTGGCACTGTGGCACTTCGCCTCGAAAGGCCGAGCGGACCGGTGGGTGGTCATCACGGCGGCCGCCTTGCCGTTCTTCGCCTTGGGGCTGGTCTCCCTGAAGGATCGCGTGGGGGGGCACTGGGGTGGGTCGGGCATGCTGGTCGGCGCCGTGATTCTTTCCCTGGTGACGTTCAAGGGGCGGCGGTGGCTGATCGGGGCCGGCGCGGTCTTCGGTCTGGCTGTGTCGCTGGCGATCATCGGGATCGCGCTGGCGCCGGAGTTCTTGATGGATGCGGAATTGAGTTATGCCGGTCGGCCCAAGCGTTTCAACACCGGCGAACTGGCCCGCCTGGTGGGCAACGAAGAAATGGGCGCTGATATCCAGCGACGGCTCGGTCCAGATGAGGTTCTCCTTTTCACCAGCTACACCGACACCCATTTGTTCGCCTTTCTCTCCAAGGGTCAGTTGGAAACCCGGCTGGCAAGTCTTGCCAGAGGAAAGCATGGATTGGCCTCGCTCTACTGGTACGAGCCGGGTGATCTGATCGGCAGGGACGTCCTGGTTGTGACGCCCAAGGGGCGGCTGGCTCGGCTGCTGCCGACGTTTTGCACGGAGGTCGAGGAACTCCAACCGGTTGAATATCGACGTGACGACGAGGTCATCCGGCAGTTATTGCTTTTTCGGTGTC
>JAUWTC010000111.1 GCA_030609785.1 Holophagae bacterium | reverse complement strand
GCCGTTCCACCGTACCGTCGACATGGACCAACTCGAATTGGCGTCGACCGTCGGTCGTGCTCGTCAGGAATACCCGGCCGACGTCTTCGGGCAGGGGCTTGATGTGAATCCTTATGGCGCCGTCGCCATCCGGTCCCTCGGGCTCGGAAGAGAGGGCGCCTGTCGCACCGACTGCCAGAAGGGCCAGTAGGGCCGCCACCCCAATAATATTTTTCACCACCGGTCCTCCCGCACCCGAAAGAATACAGTGGCGGCAGCTCGCCCGCGCCCAAGGTCAAGACCCTCGACCCTTTCGATGATCTCGAATCGATCGCCATCGGCGGTCCCAAAGCCTCGGTGGAAATTTCTCTCCCGTGCACAGAAGACCGTGTTTTGATCGTCCGGCAGCGCGGCGTTCAGTTCCTCAGGCGTTCGATAAACCTCGGTCTCCAGGGGCAATGAGAAGAGCATTTCCTCGTCACGCAGGTGATACAAAGCCACGGAGCGGCCCTGTTCGAGATAGCCCATGGCCACGGCTGTCGCCCGGGTTCCCAGGAACGAGCCGGAGAATATCGAAAGGAAGGGTCCGAAGAGGAGCACGAGGAAGATCAGGGTGCCGCCGGCCGAGATCCAGATCGAGGACCTGGATCGGCGTGTGAGTGTCGATGCGGTGAAGATTGTGGCCACCAGCAGCAGGCCGAAAAGTACGAGGGCAGGCGTTTCAAGAACGGGAAGGTCCAAGACCAGGGCGGGGAGGATCGGGATCGCAGCAAGCAGGCAGCCCCCGAGTAGGTGGAGAACGACGAAGCCCCGGGACAGGGAGCGATCGCCGGCGGTCCATAACCAGCCGACCGCCAGGAGGATCAGGGCGGGGTAGGATGGCAGCCAATAGTGCACCAATTTGGTCTGAACCAATTCCAAAGCAATAAGAGGCCCGAGGGCCCAGGCCAGGAGAAAAAGCTGGTCGGGTGCGTCCCGGCGTTGGCGCCAGGCGTCGGTTCCGGCTTTGAACGCGACGGCCAGCCAGGGGAAACACAGGATGACGGCGGTCGCCAGGTAGAAACCGGGGAAGCCGGAGTGGCCTTCGAGGGCGGTCTGCCCTCGCTCCAGAACGTGCCGGCCGACTGCGACCGTGAAGAATTCGCCCGAGGTTGCACGCCAGGCAGCGATCGCCCATGGCAGGGTGACAGCCAAGAAAAGGGGGACGCCCCACTGCCATCGAAAGACCATCAAACGGCTTCGGCCTTCCGCCCGTTTCAGCGCCGAAACCACTGCCGCCCCGGCGGGGATGATGAGAAGAAGCGGTCCGAACGCCATCGCTCCCGCCATCACAAGGACCGCGGCAAGCAAGCCCTGCCGGACATTCCAGCGCCGTCCGAAGGCCCAGAGTCCGATCAGGGTCGATCCGACAAACAAGGGTGCGACGGGTCCCTTCGTCAGGACGGCAAGCCCCGTGGAGAGCCAGAATGTAGCGGCCGCTATTCTGGTGGGACGACCCGTCAGCAGTTGCTCAAGGGCCAGCATCGCCATCAGGGTCCACAGCAGGTTGAGGGCATCGGCCGTGCAGGTTCGGCCCTCGAAGAAGAAGATCGGACTGGCCGCCAGGAGAAGACCGGTTGCCAGTCCGGCGCCTGGGCCCCACCTTCGGCGCGCGGACCAGGCCAAGAGGGCGGCGCACAGGGCGGCCGCCATGGCGGATGGGAGGCGTGCCGCCCAAGGCGTGACGCCGAAAACCCGGAAACTCCCAGCCGTCGCCCAATAGATCAGAATCGGCTTGTCGTATCGGGGTTGTCCGCCGAAGGTGGGCACTACCCAGTCTCGATCGAGGAACATCTCTCGTGATGCCTGGGCGAATCGGGCCTCGTCGCCGTTGAGGATCGGTGACAGACCGATGCCGGACGCGAGGCACATCAGAACCAGAAGCCCGACGGCCCACGCCTCGGTCGCAGGAGTAGAACGCTGACGCAGCATCGCCGCCATCCTAACCCGGCGATTCCGGAACCAAGAGGGGACCGGCCGGCTCGTCGAGCAGTTGTCCGTTGTCCGTTTTCAGGTGCCGGGCATGGTTTCTTCGGGTAGAGACAGTGGGCGGGCACGGGGACCCGCCCCTACGAACACATCGACCGCGCCTGGATGACTGTAGGGGCGGGTCCCCGTGCCCGCCCGATCCCAATCCCGCAGAGCTCTCACAGCCTGTGATCTGGCCTTGCGGGCTACACTTCAGCGGTGCTTCCGGTCTGGAAGGGCTGCAGGGTCTCGCCCATGACGCTCTTGAGCACGCCAAAAGCCTTTTCACCAGTGCAATGCCCAGAGAAAACGGTCGTGATCGAACGGTCCAACATCTCCCGGCCGATTGTCTCGACCTCTGACCGGGTTCCGGCCATGGACTTGAACAGGGGATTGCCGATCAGGTGGAAGCCCCCAAAGACCGCCTTGACCGGCAGGTCGGGGAATCGTGTGATCGCGGCGTCGACCATGTTGAGGATGCCGGAGTGCGAACACCCGGTGAAGACGACCAGACCGTTCGGTTGCCGAATGACCATCTCCAGTTCGTGCTCGAAAGGATCGTGGATCAGTTGACCATCGCGCTTGACCCAGAGGTGATCGTTGCCTTTCGGGAGGGGATGCCGTCCGCTGAGATCGGTCAGAAGGACGACGTCAGGAGTGATCTCCACGGGTTCGTCGATCATCACGAAACGATCGGCATGGCGTTCGAGGAGAGCGTCGTCGATGCCGATGAAGCGTTTTAGAAACCCGAAGGCCTTGAAGGTGTGCCCTCGGTCCCGGCAGGCGCGAAGGTAGACCTTGGCCTGGTCGTTGACCTCGAGAAAACGAGCGAGTCCGCCGCCGTGGTCGAAGTGATGGTGGGAGAGGACGGCAACATCAACCGCTCCCAGGCCGATTCCCATTTTCACTGCGTTGTCGGCGAATACGCCGGAAGTGCCGGTGTCGAACAGAATGTTCTGACCGTTGTTCTCGATGTGGAGCGACAGCCCAAATTCCGGAGACAGATCCTTTCGGTCCTCTGAACCACTGTTCTCGACCAGAACCGAAACTCGCATGATGTCCCCCTCAAATATTAATTTTCCGAGAGACGCGCCAGCGCCGGCTGGAAAATTTATCGGCTCTTGAAAATGCTGGCCAACTGCTCCCGCGTGTGGGACCCCAGTGTCTTCTGCATCTCGGCGATTGTCGAAGGGCGTTCATGGCCGGACTTGGCGGCGTGCAACCGCTCCAACTCCTGATCCTGGGCCTGGTGCCAGTCCCGGACACTGGTTAGGACATCCTGGCGGGAGATGGTGCCGACCAGCCGACCCTTTTCGACCACCGGCAGGCTGACGAAATTACAGGTGAGGAACTCGGCTGCCGCCGCGAGAATGTCCATGTCGGGTCTGACCGTATAAACCAGTGGGGACATGTGGTCGCCGACGGTCCCGCCGGCGATCTGTTCATTGGCCCAACGGCATATTGTCCGAAGGCAGTCTTTTTCGCTGAGGATACCGACAACGTGTTTGTCGGCGTCGATCACCGGAATCGCGGGAAAATGCTCGCCGATCAGAACTCGCAAAGCCCGACCCATATCATCAGTGACCATAAGGGTCTTCTTGGCGCTTTTCATGCTTTTTCGAACGGTGGGGACTTCGACCATAACAACCTCCAGCGTTTACTCGACTGCGACGTAGTAATCCAGAGTATCACGCCGTGCGCCGGCAGCAGGAGAAGGCTTCAGGCAACAAGCAACAGAGAGAAGGGAATAGGGGAAAGGGAATAGGGAATCTAACCTCTGATCCCTGACCCCTAACCCCTAACCCCTAGTTCCTCGCCCCTTGCCTCGCCTCCCCGGCGAGTCCAAGGGGCAGGGGCTCACGAGCCTGCATGGCTGCCGACATTTGAGCAAGTACGAGAATTCACAATCTGGGAATAAATGGTATCCTCTCGCGGCCCGGCAGAGAGACATTGTGAGGCCGGGAGAGGAGGGAATCGCCGATGGCAGTTCACGTCATCAAGAAGGGGCTCGACCTGCCGATATCCGGGAAACCGGAACAGCGGGTGTATCCCGGGCCCGAAGTGTCCAGGGTCGCGGTAGTCGCCGACGACTACCCGTTCATGAAGCCCCGAATGCACGTTGCGGTTGGCGATGTCGTCAAGCGCGGCCAGCTTCTGTTCGAGGACCGGAAAACCGAGGGCGTACGATTTACGGCGCCGGGCGCCGGAACCATTGTCGCCATCAACCGAGGTGAACGACGGGCTCTGCAGTCTCTGGTGATCGAACTGTCGGACAGCGAGAGAAGTGGTCAGGTTTCGCCGGCGGCTACCCAGGAGTTCGAGAGCTACACCGGCAAGGATCCACGTGATATGGACGGCGAGGCCGTTCGGGCCCTTCTGGTCGAGTCCGGGTTGTGGACCGCCTTGAGGCAACGGCCCTTCTCCAAGGTGCCGGCGCCCGCAGAGGCGTGTCGTTCGATCTTCGTAACCGCTATTGACACTTCTCCGCTGACTGCCGATCCGGAGGTGGTGCTCGAAGGGATGATGGATGACTTTTACCGGGGCCTTCGGGCGCTGGCGACCCTGACTGCCGGAACGGTACATCTGTGCCGCAAGCAGGGATCTTCGATCGACGGGGGCGATGCCCCTCGGGTCGAGATCGCCGAATTTGCCGGTAAACATCCGGCAGGACTTCCGGGGACTCACATTCACTTCCTCGATCCCGTGGGTGGCGAGGGCCTGCCCTGGTACGTCGGGTACCAGGACGTTGTTGCCATCGGGAAACTCGTCGCGACCGGTGTCCTGGCGGTCGATCGAGTAGTGGCCCTGGGCGGTCCGGTTGTTACCAAGCCCCGTCTGTTGAAGACCCGCATGGGGGCAAGCGTTGACGAGTTGCTCGCCGGGGAGCTGGAAGGGGATGACCTCAGGGTTATCTCGGGGTCGGTACTGCACGGCGGCCTGGCGTGGGGTGATGTCTGGGGTTATCTCGGCCGCTACACGAACCAGGTTTCGGCTTTGGCCGAGGGCCGGGAACGACACTTTCTCCGCTGGATAATGCCCGGTTTCGGAGTTTTTTCGACAGTGCGCGCCTTTGCCGCCTCCTGGATCGGCAAGAAGAGTTTCGACATGAATACTTCAACCAACGGCGGCCACCGCGCGATGGTGCCGATCGGTATGTTCGAGCGCGTGATGCCGTTGGACATTATGCCGACCTTCTTGCTGCGCGCACTCGCGATGGATGACATCGAGCGCGCAGAGGTCCTCGGTTGCCTCGAACTTGACGAGGAGGACCTCGCATTGTGTTCCTTCGTCAGCCCGGGCAAAGAGGATTTTGGAGTCCATTTGCGTCGTAATTTGACCGCGATCTGGAAGGAGGGATGATGCGTTTTCTCCGCACTTTCCTCGACAAGCAGGCGCCGCTGTTCGAAGAGGGCGGCAAACTGGAAAAACTGTTCCCCCTGTGGGAAGCGACCGATACGCTTTTGTATTCACCCTCGTCGGTCAATACGGGCACGATCCATGTGCGCGACGGGCTGGACCTCAAGCGGATGATGGGCATCGTGGTCTTCGGCCTGCTGCCGATCGTCTTCATGGCGATGGTCAATGTGGGCCGGCAAGCCCATCTGGCGATCGCCGCCGGGGCCACACCGCTGGAAAACTGGCAGACCGGGCTCTTCCAGGCCATGGGCTTTGATTTCACCAATGCTCTTTGGCCGAACTTCGTGCACGGCGCGATCTACTTCCTCCCGATCTTCATCACCTGCTTCGCCGCAGGCGGCGCCATCGAGGTCTTGTTCTCGATCGTGCGCAAACACGAGATCAACGAGGGCTTCTTCGTCACCGGCTTTTTGCTGCCGCTGACCCTCCCGCCGACCATCCCTCTGTGGCAGGTTGCGTTGGGAACGGCATTCGGCGTCTTCATCGGCAAGGAGATCTTCGGCGGAACAGGCATGAATGTTTTCAACCCGGCGCTGGTCTCCAGGGCCTTTCTGTTCTTTGCCTATCCGGCCCAGATCTCCGGGGACGCGCCCTGGATCGCGGCCAATTTTGCCGGTGTGGACGGTTTCTCCGGGGCGACCTGGCTGAGCCAGGCGGCCTCAGGCGGCATGGAGGCCATCAATAACCTGGGAGCCGATGCCTGGCGGCAGGCCTTCATCGGCTTCATACCGGGTTCGATGGGCGAGACCTCGACGTTGCTGTGTATCGTCGGCGCCTTGGTCATCGTCGCCACCCAGATCGGCTCGTGGCGGACGATCGTCGGCCTCACCCTGGGGACCTTCGCCATGTCCTTCGTGCTCAACCAGGTGGGATCGGACACCAACGCTATGTTCGCTCTGCCCTTCCACTGGCACATCGTGCTCGGCGGGTGGGCCTTTGGAACCGTCTTCATGGCCACCGACCCGGTGTCCTCGTCCTTTACGGACAAGGGTAAGTGGATTTACGGCTTCATGACCGGTGTACTGGTTGTGCTCGCTCGGGTTGTCAACCCGGCCTATCCCGAGGGCATGATGCTGGCCATCTTGTTCATGAACATGTTCGCACCCCTGATCGACCACTTCGTCGTTCAGGCCAATATCAAGCGGAGGGCTGCACGCCATGAAGCAGTACAGTAACGCCTACATCATCGGCTTTGCCGCGGGTGTATGTCTCGTCTGTTCCATTGTGGTGGCGACGTCGGCGGTGGTTTTGAAGGAGCGCCAGGACCGGAACAAGGTCCTGGACCGTCAGAAGAAAGTCCTGATCGTTGCCGGCCTGATGGAAGAAGGCCAAAAAATCACCGCCGACGCGGTTCAACAGATTTTCGACGACAACATTCGGATCCGGGCCGTCGATCTTCAGACCGGTGATTTCGACTCGGACATCGACACCGTCACCTACGACCAGCGCAAGGCGACTAAAGACCCGGCCCTGAGTCGGGTTGCTCCGGAGAACAGGGCAGGCATCACGCGGTTGCCTCTGAAGGCGCTGATCTACGAGAGAGTCGCCGGCGATGAAATTGAACTCCTGATCCTGCCGATCGAGGGCAAGGGCCTGTGGTCGACGCTCTACGGCTTTCTGGCGTTGGCGCCGGATACTACGACGATCGAAGGTTTGACATTCTATGAGCACGGGGAGACTCCAGGATTGGGCGGCGAGATCGACAATCCGCGCTGGAAGTCCCTGTGGAAGGGACGTTCGGCCTACGACGCCGAAGGGAAACCGGCGATCACGGTGATCAAGGGGGCCGCCGGGCCGCCTGAAGACGACCCCTTCCGCGTCGACGGGTTGTCGGGTTCGACCCTGACCGGCCGGGGCGTCAGTAACCTGGTGCAGTTCTGGTTGTCGGACGACGGCTTCGCACCCTTCCTGGCTAAATTCCGGGCCGAAAGGAGCGCAGCATGAAGGCCGCCCACAAAAAAGCGCTGTTCGACCCACTGTTCAACGACAACCCGATCGCAGCCCAGGTGTTGGGTATTTGCTCGGCCCTGGCCGTGACGACCAAGTTGGAAACGTCCGTCGTCATGTCCCTGGCGGTCATTGCGGTGATGGCTCTGTCCAATCTCTCGATATCGGTGATCCGGAATTGGATTCCGCCGTCGATTCGCATCATCGTTCAGTTGACGAT
>JAUWTC010000277.1 GCA_030609785.1 Holophagae bacterium | reverse complement strand
CCGAAGAAAACGCCCCACGAGGTCATGGCAAAGATGCTGAGGTCTTCAAACGAACCCCCGGAGACCAAAGCAGCAGGAATCGCCGGAATGAGCGCGCCCGCGGCGAGCACCGCGATGACGATGCCGACGAATGCGACCCGCCACAGGAACAGGGAGTTGCCCAGGTCCTTGTACTGGTGCCACGGATTGGAGATCTCCGCCCGTTCGTGGACGACGTTGTCCAGGAAGATGAACTTGCCCCGCGATGACAGCCACAACAGCGCCGCAATCAGCGCCAGGACCACGATTCCCGCCATGCCGACGAGGCCGAGCAGGAACATATTGTCGAACAGCGAAGACGCCGCATTCCCAAAGGCATCCCCGACATCGGACGGCGCCCCGCCGAAATTGCCGCCTCCCCCGCTGCCGCTGCCCAGGGTGGCCAGCCAGGCGGAAAAGCCCAGCACCATCCACGTGACCAGGTCGAAGGGTTCGAACAGGATGCGCCGCATGCGGTCGAAGGCGCGTTCCAGGGGCAGCCAGTAACGAATTGAGTATGTCATCGGTTCCATTCTTTCTCTCCCACCCTCCAAAACGCAAGTGCCAAGTCAAAGTTCTTGCCCGCCCCGTCAGGAAGGGGCGCCCCGATCTGCAATGGCGCCCAACTCCCTCTCTGGGCGTTTGGAATTCTCTCAGGCCTAAGTTTGTTGGTGCTAAAATGCCCCTTTGGGGCAGAGAACTCAATAATACCGGGCTTCCCGAGGAGTATTGACCATGAAAAAATCCTTTCCCTACCCCGGCATCAGGGTGACAACCAACGGCAACCAGCTGGTGTCCTACTACACGGAAAGCCGCCTTGCCGAAGCCGGCGTCTTCTATCCAATCACACCGTCGACCGAGATGGGTGAGTTGTTCCAGCAGAGCTTCGCCCAGGGCAATCTCAACGTCTTCGGACAGAGCAAGGTCGCCATCGAAGCCGAGGGCGAGCACGCGGCCCAGGGCGGCGCTATCGCGTACTCGGTCACCGGCAAGCGCGTGGTCAACTTCACCTCGGGCCAGGGTCTGATCTACGGCCTCGAGCAGTACTATCACGCCCCGGGCAAGCTCTCGACGATGGTCGTCCAGGTTGCCGCACGCGCCCTGACCAAACACGCACTCAATGTCCACTGCGGCCACGACGACATCTACGGGGCCCTGGACACCGGCTGGATCGTGCTCTTCGCCAAGGATGCTCAGCAGGCTGCCGACCAGTCGTTGATTTTACGCCGGGTAACGGAACTCTCCCTCAACCCCGGCATCAACGCCCAGGACGGCTTCTTGACTTCCCACCTCGAGCGGACCTTCGTCATGCACGAGGCGGAGTTGATCCGCTCATTCCTCGGCTCTCCCGACGACACAATCGACTGCCCCACCCCGGCTCAAAGGGAGCTCTTCGGTCCAACCCGGCGACGGGTTCCCCGGTTGATCGATCTGACCAATCCAATACTTCTCGGACCTGTGCAAAACCAGGAACACTACATGAACGGCGTCGTCGCCCGGCGCAACAACTTCTCCGAGGCAATCCTCCCCTTCCTCGAAGCATCTTTCGAGGCATTCGCAGAACTGACAGGCCGCTCCTACGGCTTGATCTCCCCCTACGCCCTGGACGACGCCGACACCGTCTATCTCTCGATGGGTTCAGCGGCAGAGAACATCGAGGCCGGTGTCGACTACCTGCGCACCAACCGAGACGCCAAGGTCGGCTCGATCCACCTCAATGTCATACGCCCCTTCCCCGAGGCGGCACTGATCAACGCCCTGGCGGGCAAGAAAAACGTCATCGTCCTCGAACGAACGGACGAGTCTCTGGCCGGCGCCGGTCCCATGCAACGCGATCTCCGGACTGCCTTTTCCAAGGCGCTGGAAAACGGCCGTGGCGGCGCCCATTCGGACCTACCGGCAATGACGCCGGAACAGGTACCCAGGATTTTCGGCGGCGTTTACGGTCTGGGCAGCCGGGACTTCCGTCCCGAACACATCCTCGGCGCCTACGAACTGGTCTCGGAGGGTCGGCCCCGTCAGGATGGCGTAACGGCGTCCACTGGCGCGTCCTACTTCGTGCTCGGCGTCGACCATCCCTATGCGGTCATTTCGGATGAGACCCCCTCCCTGCTGCCCGACAACGCCATCGCGGTCCGACTGCACTCGATCGGCGGCTGGGGCATGATCACCACCGGCAAGAACTTGAGTGAGATCATCGGCGATCTGGGCGCCTTCATCGCCAAGAGAAACGGGGCGGTCGACGAGCACGGCCGCGAGAAGGAAGTGCTCCACGTCAGCGCCAACCCCAAGTACGGCTCGGAGAAGAAAGGGGCGCCGACCTCCTACTTCCTCGTCGTCGCGCCGGAGAGAATCCGCCCGAACTGCGATCTCCGCCACGTCGACGTCGTTCTGTGCTGCGATCCCAAGGCTTTCTCCCATACCAACCCGCTCGACGGGCTGGTCGAGGGCGGCGCCTTCGTCTGGGAGTCGGATGAAACTCCGGAGATGGCGTGGCGGCGCATCCCCATCCGTTACAGGCAAGAAATCCTCGACAAGGGCATCCGAATTTTCACCCTGCCGGGATTCCGAATCGCACGCGAGGCGACGACCCGCAAGGATCTCCAGCTTCGCATGCAGGGCAACTCCTTCCTGGGCGCCTTTTTCAATGTCTCACCGTTTCTGAAGAACAACGCGATCGAGCCGGGAGTCTTCAAGACCACGGTTCGCGAACAGTACGAGAAAAAATTCGGCCGATTCGGCGAGAAGGTCGTCGAGAGCAACATGCAGGTGATGGCCCAGGGCTTCGAGTTGGTCACCGAGGTTGCCCATGGACCGCTGGATGCTCCCGACCTGTCCTCGATGCGCGGAACCGGCATCCTGCCAACGGTGGACTGCGGCGATTGCCGCCCACTGACCGCGCCTGAGGAACAAGAGCAGCGCATCCCCCTGATGCGCCGCGAGACTTTCGACCGAGAGTTTCGGGCGGGCCTCGGCTATCACCAGCCGGCCTCGACCCTGGCTTCGGTCGGCATGGTCGCCGCCGGGACCGGCGACGCGGCCTCGAAATTCGGCGCCCGGCGCGAGATTCCGATCTTCATCGCCGAGAACTGCACCCAATGCATGGAGTGCATCGCCGCCTGTCCCGACACCGCCCTTCCCAATACGGCGCAGGATGTCGGCACCATCCTCTCGACCGCTGTCCGCCACTACGTCACCGACGGCACTGCTCGCCTGAAACTGCTGGGAGAGATCGGCGGCGTCGAAGAACGGGCCCGCGCTGCCATGCTGGCCTCGGTCAAGGCGAAGGACAAGAAGCCCTTCAAAGACATCGTCAGGGAGGAATTGGCCGGGCTCGAGGCTATTCCTACCGAAAGCCGCGATCAACTGACGGCGGTGATCGACACCCTGCCCCTGGCCTACTCCAGCACGACGGCAATCTTCGCCGGCAAGGAGAAGAAAGACCCGGGCGCCGGCGGCATCTTCTCGATCTTCGTCTCCGACCTCTGCAAGGGCTGCGGCGAGTGCGTCACCGAATGCGGACGCCACGATGCCCTCCGAATGGTGCCGGAAGACGAGGCCCTGACTGCGAAAAACCAGACGGCCGATGGTTTCTTCAATCTTTTGGCCGACACCGACCAGAAGTATCTGGGGCTGTACGACGACGAGAGTCCCCAGGACTCCCGCGCCGCAGCCCTGCGCAACCATTTGATGGTCCGCCGCAACTACGATGCCCTGGTCTCCGGTGACGGCGCCTGTGCGGGATGCGGCGAGAAGAGCGTGCTTCGGGCCATCGCCACCCTGACCGAGGCCTATCTTCGCCCCCTCTACCATGCCAAGGCCGACCGCATCGACGCGTTGGCAGACCGTCTGACCGAGAGTGGGCTGAACCGTCTGGCCGCATTCGACAGATCACATCCCGAGGCGGCTCAGACTTTCCGTACCACGGTTGCCGCCCGGCTGATGGGCCGCGGGGGCGAGAACGACACCGACACCGAGGCTCGAATCAAGGCCGATCCGGTCTCCGATGCCGAAATGATCGACGCTCTCGCGACGGTCCTTCGCCAGGACGCCTTCAATCATCGGGACATCCAGGCGATCGACGGTCGACTGGCCAACGGCATGTCGGTGATGGCGATGGGCGGCCACACCGGCTGCAACACAGTCTACGGATCGACACCACCGAACAACCCCCACCCCTACCCATGGATGAATTCACTCTTCCAGGACGGGGTCACGGTGGCGTGGCTCTTCGGTGAGAGCTTCATCGACGACCATGCAAAACGATCGATCGTGCCGGAACGCCTGGGCCGAGCCCTGATGGACAGTGACGCTCTCCTGTCGGACTCCGAAATCTTCGATTTGGCGCATTTCTCGGACACGTTCATGACCGACGAAGAGGTCGCCGAACTGCCCAAGGCCTGGGCGGTCGGCGGGGACGGAGGCATGGGCGACATCGGCTTCCAGAACACCTCCAAGGTCGTGCTGCAGAACCGTCCCAACGTCAACATCCTGTTACTAGACACCCAGGTCTACTCCAACACCGGCGGTCAGAACTCCGACTCGTCGGTCGGCCCCGGCGGATTCGACATGAACCAGCTGGGCGAAGCCACCCAGGGCAAGTTGACCGAGAAGAAGAGTGTCGCTGAGACCTTTCTCTCAGGCCACGGTTCACCCTTCCTCGCCCAGATCTCGATGGCCAATGCCCCCAAGCTCTATCGGGCCATCCTCGACGGCCTGGTCTATCGCGGTACGGCCTTCT
>JAUWTC010000081.1 GCA_030609785.1 Holophagae bacterium | reverse complement strand
TTTGGGGTGTCGGTAGAGAATGTCGTGGCCACCATCGAGATACCGAGAAGCCACCACGGCGCCGATCGACCGGAGAGGAAGAAGTCCGCCGCCCCCCGTCCCGCTCTTCGTGCGGCGAGCAGACCGATGCCCACGGCCAAGATGCCGTAGGTGGCGAGTACGAGCCAATCAATGTTTGCGAGATGCAATGGAAAATCCTTCCGGGCGAATTTCGAGACATCCTACCGTACCAGGGGAGAATTCATCCACGAAAAACACGCAGGAAACACGGAGGAATAATCCACGAAGGACACGAAGGGACACGAAGGAAAACAGAAGCTATCCACGAAGGACACGAAGGGGCACGAAGAGTAATTCACGAAGGGCTTCGCAGCTATCTGACATATCTCTTCCATTCGAGGTTGCCGTGTGAGCCGAAGTTAATGAGAATGCCAACTCGCAACCCGCTCGTTTCCAGAAAACCCGACCCGAGTTCTCTATGCACCTCAATCGCCGCCCCGACGATCGCAAAGACTTCGTTCAAGATCAGCTCACCCATCTTGGTGTCCCTTCGTGTCCTTCGTGGATATTTTCATGGGTCTTTTTCTGAACCGAAGAGCATGGGATAGTAGTCTGCATGCGAAAGCTTTCGATGGTGGTGACGGTGTTGGTGGGAGGACTCTTGATCTTCGCGTGCGGAGACGTCAAAACGCCCGGTCCGGAAGGGTCCGGACTGGAGGTAGAAGACGAAGTGCGAGCTGCCTTGCAGGATCTGACCAACGGCGGGGGGCAATCGACACGGGCCCTCGCCGGGCTTGCCGTGGCGGTAATGCGTCAAGGTGAGGTGACTTTTGAGGCCACCTTCGGGCGGGCCCATATCGATCCGGCAGGAAAGAACGACTGCGCCCTGACCCCCGAAAGCCTGATGCGGGTCGCATCAATTTCGAAAATGCTGTCCGCCATCGTCGTCATGCAATTGGTGGAAGAGGGGGCGCTTGAGTTGGATTCCGACGTCTCGGAGGTCCTCGGGTGGGAGCTTTGCAATCCACATTTTCCTGATCGGGCCATAACGCTTCGGCAGCTGCTTTCCCACACCTCGTCGATTCGCGATGCGGGAGAGTCCTACATCATTCGATATCCGCGTGCCCTTGCCGAGGTGTTCGATCCTGCCGATCCGGACTTCGACGACCGATTTCAGATCGACGAAGAGAGTGTGGATCGAGGACCGGGCGCCTTTTTCGAATATGCCAATCTGAACTACGGGGTTGTCGGTACCATCCTGGAGAAGGTGACCGGCGTTCGTTTCGACGAGGTGATGCAGCAGTATTTCTTCGTGCCTCTGGGTTTGTCGGGAGGGTTCAACGTTGCCGCGCTTTCCGAGCCCGAGCAGAGGAGTCTGGCGACGCTCTATCGCAAGCGTGACCAGGAGGAGGTCTGGCATCCCGAGGGTCCCTGGGTGGCCCAGGTCGACGACATCGCTGAGGGCATCCCTGCTGCCTTGCCTGACGGCGCGGACTACCGCCCGGGTACCAATGGGGCCCAGTTCAGCCCCCAGGGCGGGGCGCGGTTGTCTCTGAGAGGGCTTGAAAAGTTGGCGAAACTCCTGATGAGTGACGGCAGGGTCGGAGATGTTCGAGTGCTTGTCCCCGAGAGCGTGATGGAGCTGAGGCGTCTTGCCTGGCGCTATGACCCCGCCGCCGCTAATATCGAGGGCTATGACGGCACCCTTCACGTGTACGCAACAGGCCCCCGTGTCATCACCGGTACGACGGAAGGGGATCGACTCTTTGCCGGTGATCAACGGCGTTGGATCGGGCATTTTGGTGAGGCCTACGGACTCTTGGCGGGCGTCTGGGTGCACCCCGAATCAGGCGATGGTGTTGTTTTTGCGGTGACCGGAACCGCTTTCGATCCCTACGCCCTGGATGACGGCAGGAGCGTGCTGGTCCCCATTGAGGCCCAGATCCTCCAGCAACTTGGGAGTTTGCTCGAAGTCCCGGAGGGTCAGCCGTCCACGAAGGACTCAAAGGAACATGAAGACTTGTCCACGAAGGACACGAAGGGGCACGAAGAGTAATTCACGAAGGGCTTCGCAGCTCTCTGACATATCTCTTCCATTCGAGCTTGCCGTGTGAACCGAAGTTAATGAGAATGCCAATTCGCAACCCACTTGTTTTCAGGTAGTTGAGAATTTGAGCTTCTTCGTTTCCAGAAAGCCTGCACAACGCCTTCAATATCAGTTCAGTCATCTTCGTGTTCCTTCGTGTCCTTCGTGGATTATTTTTCTGGTCCGACCCTCAGCTGACGACGAAATAAAAAAGGACTGCCGCCGCGCCACCCAGGAGGGCGTAGGGGATCTGGGTCCGCACGTGGTCCAAGTGATCCGATGCCGAGGCCATGGACGAGATGATGGTGGTATCCGAGATCGGTGAGCAATGATCCCCGAAAACGCCCCCGCCCAGGACAGCGGCGAGATAGAGGGTCAGCTCGCCACCCTGTGCGGCCGCCAACGGCACGGCGATCGGCACCATCAAAGCGAAAGTGCCCCAGGACGTTCCGGTCGCAAAGGCCATGAACGAGGCCAGGACAAATGATCCCGCGACGGCCACCTTGGCGCCGCCGACGCCGCCGATGATCCCGGCCACATAGGCGCCCGTGCCCAGTTCCCGTACGACCATGCCCAGGGCAAAGGCAAGCAGCAGGAGGGAGACCACGGGGATCATTCCGCCCATTCCCTTGAAGAGAAGGGTCATGAAGTCCTTGGCCGGCATGTGGCACGGCCCCAGGGCGATGACGGTCAGGACCGCCAGACTTGCCAGAACCGCCCACAAGACGGCGGTCGAGCCGGAGCTGGCCTCGATCATCTCCCAGAGTCCCGCGTCGGCAGAGCTTCCCCGTTTCCCGGTGATGAGAATCCCAGCCACGATGGCTCCGACCATTGTCACGACCGGGAGAATCAAATAGAGGGCCCTGGGTTGGATACCGGGATGAGGGTTGGCCGTCAATACCTCTTCGGACACCATCGGCTGGGCGCCGTCGGCCAGGAGTTTGCCCTCCTTGAGGGCTCGACGTTCCGCCGAGCGCATCGGCCCGATCTCCCAGCCGGTCAGGATCGTCACCAGGACCAGCAGGATGGCGAGCATCGGGTAAATATTCCAGCGAATGCTACCCAGCAGGACCGCTACCGGATTGGCGACATCCTGCACGGCCAGCAGGCCGATCACCAACGCTCCCCAGCCGTTGAAGGGAACAAGGATGCAGACCGGCGCAGACGTTGAATCACAGATGTAGGCGAGCTTCTCCCGGCTGACCCGGTATCGATCGGTCAGGGGCCGTCCCACGGTTCCCGCCACGAGGGCGGTGATGGAGCTCTCCACCGTAATCAGAATACCGAGGAGAAAGGGCAGCATCTGAGCCTGGCGCCGATTTATGACCCAGCGGCGCTCAGAGACCCAATCGACAAAGCCTTGAACACCACCGGTGGCGCTGATCAGGGTCAGGACCGATCCAACGAGCAGGCTGTAGAGCAGGATCCTGGTGTTGCCCACATCCTGGAACACGGCCACGATCGAGTTCACCGTTGATCCCGTCGCAGCGATCGGGTTCCAGCCTTCGACCACCAACCAGCCCATCCACACTCCCAGAAGAAGAGCCGGGTAGATCTGCTTCTTCCATAATGCCAGACCAAGAGCTGCCAGCGGGGGAAGGAGGGACCAGATGCCGTAGGAGGTCATGGTTGGGGCACTATACCCCAGAGCGCCGGAGCCACGGCCAAGGTCCACGAAGGGTTATCCACGAAGGACACGAAGGAAAACAAGAGCTATCCACGAAGGACACGAAGGGGCACGAAGAGTAATACAGAATACTTCGCAGCTATCTGACATATCTCTTCCATTCGAGCTTGCCGTGTGAGCCGAAGTTAATGAGAATGCCAACCCGCAACCCACTCGTTTTCAGATAGTTGAGAATTTGAGCTTCTTCGTTCCCGGAAAGCCCGCACAACGCCTTCAATTCAACAACGACCTGATCAAAGCAGATTAAATCAGCGATATATTCTTTTCGAAGAACCTTGCCCTTGTACGAAACCCTCATCGGTTCCTGAGCACCAAAAGGGATTCCTCGTTGGCATAACTCGATCTCCATTGCTTCCTGATAGACCGCTTCCAAAAAACCTGATCCGAGTTCTCGATGCACCTCAATCGCCGCCCCGACGATCTCAAAAACTTCTTCCTTCAATATCAGCTCAGTCATCTTCGTGCTCCTTCGTGTCCTTCGTGGATCATCTTCCTAGTGGCTACGGTCGGGGCGCCCCTTGAAACAGCGGTTCTCTTTCGATCATTCGGCGGAGGTTGGGGTCAGCTCTTTCGGATGCGAAACGAACACGCTCCCTCCAGTCAGGTTCGCCCAGAAGGACGGCTGCCTGGGCCCGCTTGAAAAGAGCCATGGAGTAGCCGGGGTGATTGGGTGAAACCCGATCGAGGGCCTCAGCTGCAGGGGCAGGACGACCGCCCGCGAGGTACAAGACGCCGAGTTCGAGGGTGTGTTCGAAGGCCTGTGTTTGCAGGTCCCGGGCATTCTCGAATGCGTGGATGGCTGCCGGAGTATTGCCCATTGCCATCTCGAGTTCGCCCAACCTCACCCACTCTGCCCCGGGCGATTCTTTCAAGGCGATGGTTCGTTTCACGAGCCGCGCCGCATCATCGAGCCGATCCTCATTTTCCCGAATGCGGGCCAGGGCCTCCAGCGCCGGCAGTCTTCGTGGCGTCGCAGCCAGCACATCCTCGAAGAGCGGGCCTGCGAGGTCCCACCGTCGAAACCGGAAATGGTGCATGGCGAGATAGAGCTTGAGGTCGATGGAGCCCGGTTGGATCTGTCGGGCCCGTTCGAAGAGTTGCATCGCCCGCTTTTCGTTCCCGATGATGGAGTGGGCCACCGCGAGCCGGATGGTCACCATCAGGTTCTCGGGGTCTTCGGCCAACACGTTCTCGAAGATCGTGATCGAGGCCTCGTAGTCCTTCCTGACAAACAGTGCCGATCCCGCGTCAAGATCGGCGAAGATATGAGTCATGTCCTTGGGGCTGGGGGCATGGTCCCGAACGGCCGGCGAACCCTCCCACCCGACATATCCCAGGCTCGCCAGTTGTTCCCTGGTCTCCTGATCAACGTGTTCGGTGGAAGGTCTTTCATCGAGAGAAGGCAGTGGATATGCGTTGATCGCTTTCGTAATCTCCGGGTTGACCGCCGCGCTGCTGCCGAGATCCATGGACTCCGCAGGGTCCGAATGCAGATCGTAGACCTCGGTCTCCCCGGACTGGATGACCTTGGTGGAACCCAATACTGCCATCACCTGGGGTTGCCATCCGTACTGGAGATAGGGTTTGAGGGCTTCGGCCAACACGATCTCGGGTGCGGCATTGGCCAGGTCGAAACCGCCACCAAGACCGGCCCAGCCGAGAATTGTGTCGAAGATGCGCCGGGTACTGACCGGGGTCTCCACATGAGCTTTCGGGATTCCGCTGCCCGCCAGAATCAGGGGTACGCGCATCACCTCCTGATACAAAAGGTTTCCGTGCAGGGTCTCCCCGTGATCGCCGAGGCCCTCGCCGTGGTCACCGACCACCACGATTCTCGAGGGTTGACCTTGATTTCGCCGTTCGAATGCCTCGATCAACCGACCCAGTTCGTGGTCCATCGAGGCGATTTCCCCGAGATAGGGCGATGACGGATAGCAGGAACGAAAAGGCTCCGGAGGTTCGTACGGCTCGTGGGGGTCAAAGTAGTGGACCCAGATAAAGAGTGGTCCGTCCGTATTGGACTCCAGGTACTCAAGCGCACGTTTGGTGGTGGGGCCTGCAAGGCGTTCAGCGTTGCCCTTGCCCAGGTCGTCGTCGTAGTGGTCGAATCCCCGTGCCAGTCCGAAACGCCGTTTGAGAGGATATCCGGAAATGAAGGCCGCCGTGCGATAACCCTCATCTCGAAGCCGATCCGCCAGGAGTACCTGCTGATCGTCGAGAAATCGCGAGTTCTCATGGATCCCGTGTTCCGATGGATAGAGCCCGGTCAAGATCGAGGTATGGGCCGGCAGGGTCATGGGTGCGGTCGTCCAGCCTTGTGAGAAACGCATGCCACGGGCGGCCAGTGCCTCCAACGCAGGGGTCTCCACGGCGTCGGACTCGTAGCCCACACTGTCGGCCCGGGTTGTGTCCAGAGTGACCAGGAGGATGGAGGGCCGAGAAGGTACGGGTGTCGGTGTAGGGCGTGGCTCTTCGTGCGAGCAGGAAACGGCAATCAGGACCAGGAAGACGAGAATCAGGTTTTGGGTGGCTCGTATGTGCATGATGGGATCCTAACCCGGCGGGCCCGGAACAACGAAGTGACCGTCCGGACCTTCAGCCCCAATACTGTTCAGTTAACCGTGCAGCCGAGACGGCTGCACCCACAACAACACCAGACTCATTGTGGTGGCAGGCGTCCCACCTGCCTCAGCCTCCCTAAACTGAACGGTGTTGGGGTTAGCCCTGTTGATCAGAGCGGTGACAGCCGGTGCTATCATTCTCAAATGAAATTTTGGACAGGGTATTGAACCACTTTGAGGCAAGAGATGATGCGACTTCGCCACAACGCGATTGACCTTCAACTTCGCCATACTTTTCGCCTGGCCCGGGGTGACAGCGATTCTCGTCGGGTTCTGATCGTTGAGATCGAACACGATGGTCTGATCGGTCGCGGAGAAGCGGCGCCGATTGCCCGATACGGGCAGGACGCCGAGTCGGCGGCCCGGGCGGCCGAGGCGATGGTGGCTCAAATAGGTGACCCCTGGGTCTTTGAATCAGCGGCCGGGAGGGTCGCTATTGTGGGGCAGCCGGCAGCGGAGGCCGCCGTGGACATGGCGTTGCGTGACCTGGCCGGGAAGAGGTTGGGCGCACCGCTGTACCGGATGATGGGCATCGACAAGGGCACCATGCCGGTGACGTCGTTCACCATCGGGATGGATACGCCCGAGATCATCGAGCAGAAGGTTCGAGAGGCTGAAAGCTACGAGGTCTTGAAGGTCAAACTTGGCTCGCCGGACGACCGCCGCATGTTGGAGACAGTTCGCAAGGTTACGGATTGCCCGATCAGGGTGGATGCTAACGAGGGCTGGACTCTCGAGGATGCGCTGGCCCGCCTCGAATGGCTGCAGGATCTCGGGGTTGAATTTGTCGAGCAGCCGCTGCCTGCCGGTCAATTGGCCGAAATGCGGGAGCTGAAGAGACAGAGTCCCCTGCCGCTGATGGCCGACGAGAGTGTCGGGCGCGCCGAGGACATTCCCCGCCTTGCCGAGGCGTTCGACGGCATCAATATCAAGCTGATGAAATGCGGTGGTCTGGGCGAGGCACTGCGCATGATCCACGTGGCCCGCGCCCATGGACTGAAGATCATGCTCGGCTGCATGGTGGAAACATCCATGGCGATCACCGCTGCGGCCCATATCGCTCCTCTGGTCGACTACGTTGACCTCGACGGTAATCTCCTGATTACGAACGACCCCTTCATCGGGGCCGAGGTCTTCGAGGGCAAGCTCGTCCTGCCGTCCGAACCCGGCCTGGGTGTCCGAGATCGCCAGGAAGGAGACTGAGATATGTCCTTTGTGATTGGAATCGACGCCGGTGGAACCAAGACTGTTGGACTCCTGGCCGACGAGTCCGGAAAGGTGCTCTCCAAGGCGATTTCCGGTAGTGCCAACCTGGTCATCAAGGGAGAGCTCGAGGTGGAAAAGGTCCTCTTCGACGTCATTGAGTCCCTGGAGGCGCCCGAACCGGTGGCCGCGCTCTGCCTGGGTATTGCCGGTATTGGGCAGCCAGGTGCGGAGGAGTTGATCCGAGGAGTCCTGCGCCGTCTGGGCCAGCGGCAGCCCGTTCGTGTCGTCAATGATGCCGTGGTCGCTCTGGTTGCCGGCGCCCCCGATGGCGTCGGAATCGTCGTGGCGTCCGGGACCGGGTCCATCGCCTACGGAGTCGATCCCAGCGGCAAGACTGCGCGTTCCGGGGGTTGGGGCTATCTCCTCGGCGATGAAGGGTCGGCCTTCTGGCTGGGCCACTATGCGGTGAGACACGCGATCCGTGCGGTTGACGGACGAGGCCCGGCCACGACCCTCTACGAATTGATCTGCTCAAAGCTCAGTATTTCCGAGCCCGCTGAGCTGGTGGAGTGGTTCTATGACCAGGAATACTCCCGCAATCGGGTCGCCAATTTGGCTTCTCTGGTGGAGACGGCGAGCCTTGATGGTGACGGAGCGGCGGAAGAGCTTCTGGACCAGGCGGGCGGTCATCTTGCAAGGGCCGCCAGGGCGGTAGCGGACCAGCTGACCTTTCCCGACCGGCACCCGATCGTTCTGTCGGGCGGGGCTTTCAAGGCGTGTCCGAGCCTCATCCGGCGGTTGCAGGGCCGGCTTGCTTCGCCCGATGTTGAGGTCAGGCCCCTTGATACCGAACCGGCCACTG
>JAUWTC010000199.1 GCA_030609785.1 Holophagae bacterium | reverse complement strand
CGGTCGTCCAGGTAGACCTCTCGGGCAACCTGTTCCAACTCACCCAGTTCATCGAGGGAGGTGATGCATTGTGCCGTCGGGAAGGCCTCGCCCAGGTGATACTCCAGGACCTTGCGTTCCTCGTCGAGGGCCGGATAGTCGACCAGGACCTTGAACAGGAATCGGTCAAGCTGCGCCTCCGGCAGGGGATAGGTTCCCTCCTGTTCGATCGGGTTCTGGGTCGCCAGGACGACGAAGGGATCGGGCAGGTTGAAGGTCTCGTCACCGATGGTGACCTGACGTTCTTCCATCGCCTCGAGCAGGGCCGACTGCACCTTGGCCGGAGCCCGGTTGATCTCGTCGGCCAGCACCAGATTGGCAAATACCGGTCCCTTGTGCGCCACGAATTCCGAGGTCTTTGGATCAAAAATCAGGGTACCGGTCACATCGGCCGGCAGCAGGTCCGGCGTGAATTGAAGCCGCTGGAAGGCGCCACCGACCACGGAGGCCAGGCTCCGAACCAGCAGAGTCTTGGCCAGACCGGGCACACCTTCGAGCAGGACATGACCACGGCACAACAGTGCCACCAGCACCGTTTCCACAAGTCGATCCTGGCCGACGACCACTGCGGACACCGCCCGCTGGATTTCCCCCAACCGAGCCGCGGCCCGATCCACCTGTCGTTCTTCAAGTTGTTGTTCCATCACGCTCCCCTGGGGCCAGTTGGCCCAAAGAAGCCATCGATGCAAACAACATGCCCGGTTTTTTCGCTCAACCCGCGCCCTGGCGGCTCTCGAGTCGCGCCGAAAAGGCCGACCACGCCTTTTCGGCACAGTTGAACCCGCACTTCTCACCGGGTTTCGTTGCGAGGTTGGCGAGGTGCTGTGTCCAGTGGGGTTTTCGACCCGAGGTGCGCGGAGGCGTACTTGACAGTACGGTGAGCACGCCGAGGTGAGAAAACGTCTCTGGGTGCTGTGCATCGCTAACCGCAGCAGACAGCTGGTGAAAAGTGCGGGTTATACCTTGTCGGAATTCAGAGGTGTCGGGTATCGTTCTCTTGAAATAGCAGGTGAAACCTGAGGTGAGGAGGCGAGATGTACCACATCAAAGGCAAGGTGACGCTCCAGGCGCATGTCGATATTCCGGACGGCACCTGTGAGGAAGAATATGCGCGGCGTGGGTTTTTCGGTCGAACGACCCATTTGTACCGAACCGATCCCCCGGTCGGCTGGTCGGATATCCAAGGCGATCTGCGCCCTTACGCCTACCTCATGCGGGACCTCGAAGGTCTCGGCACCGGCGACTACCTCGAAGGCAGGGTGCCCTTTCTCGCCAACGACGACTGCACCTTGCTCTTCGGCATCGTCAAGACGCCCATGGACTACTTCTTTCGCAATGCCGATGCGGACGAAGTCCTGTTCGTGCATCGCGGCGCCGGTGAGATCGAAACCGACTTCGGGCCCTTGACCTATGAGAAGGGCGACTACCTTGTCATCCCGCGGGGCACGGTCTACCGTCTCCTGCCGGCCGAAGAGACTGCCCTGCTGATCATCGAGTCCAAGGGCGAGGTTGAGATCCCCGACAGGGGCATCGTCGGACAACACGCCCTGTTCGACCCTGCGGTCATCAAGGTGCCCGAGCCGGCGCCCAAGCGGCACACGGACGCGGGGTCCTTCAGGCTCAAGGTGCAACGACAGGGCCGGATCTCGACGATCACCTACCCCTTCAACCCGATCAATGTCGTCGGCTGGAAGGGCGATTTGACGGTGTGGCAGCTCAACATCCGCGACATCCGGCCGATCATGTCCGAGCGCTACCACCTGCCGCCGACCGCCCACATCACGTTTCTGATGCAAAACGTGGTCATCTGCACCTTCTTGCCCCGCGGACTGGAAACCGGCGATCCCGGCGCCCTCAAGGTGCCTTTTTTTCACAACAATATCGATTTCGACGAGGTGCTCTTCTATCACGAGGGCGAGTTCTTCAGCCGCGGTGGTATTTCGCCGGGCATGGTGACCTTCCATCCCCAGGGTATTCACCACGGTCCACATCCGAGCGCCGTCGAGGCCGCCAAGGACAAGACCCACACCAACGAGAAGGCGGTCATGGTCGACACCCGCTACCCCCTCAACCCGACGCCGCAGGCGGCGTCCGCCGAGGTCCGAACCTATTGGAAATCTTGGATGGCAAAGGAGTGATCATGACGACCGAACGCAACCCCGCCGGCCTCCGAGACATCGAATTCGTAGAATTCTGCGGACCCGACCCCGGGTTCATGGACCGGACATTCAAGGCCTTCGGCTTTTCCAAGCTGATGCGCCATACCACCAAGGCGATCGACTTTTACGAGCAGAACCATATCCGTTTCCTGCTCAATCGCCAGCCGGAAAGCTTTGCTGCCGGTTTTGGCGAACGCCACGGACCGTCGATCTGCTCGATGGGTTGGCGCGTCGACGACGCCTCAGCGGCAATGGAGTGGGCCCTGGACCACGGCGCCCGGCAGTACGAGCCGGATGCCGACACCAGATGCCTCGACGTGCCGGCCATTTACGGCGTCGGCGACAGCCTGATCTACTTTATCGAGACCTTCGGCCGGCGTGGCTCGCCCTACGACTCCGAATACGCCGCCCTGGAAGACCCCGAAATCGTTGAAGACAAGGGCTTTTTGATGATCGACCACCTGACCAACAACGTATTCAAGGGTACGATGGAGGAGTGGGCCGATTTCTACAAAGACGTCTTCGGCTTCACCGAGGTCCGGTACTTCGACATCAAGGGCGAAGAGACCGGTCTGGTGTCCTACGCCCTCCAGTCGCCTGCCGGAGGCTTCTGCATTCCGATCAACGAGGGCACCGAGGACAAGAGCCAGATCGAAGAGTACCTGCGGGAGTACGACGGGCCCGGGATCCAACACCTGGCCTTTCTCTCGTCCGACCTGCTGGATTCCCTCGACAAGCTTGAGGGCAGCGGCATCGAGACCCTGGATATCGCCGATGACTACTACGAAACGGTCTACGACCGCGTGCCAAATGTCACCGAAGACCGTAGGCGCATTCACCGCCACAACGTTCTGATCGACGGTGACGATGACGGCTACCTGTTGCAGATCTTCACCAAAAACCTGTTCGGGCCCATCTTCATCGAAATGATTCAGCGCAAGAACCACAAGAGCTTCGGCGAGGGCAATTTTCAGGCCCTGTTCGACTCGATCGAGAGAGACCAAAGACGCCGCGGAGTGTTATAGGAGCTCTCAGCTCAGGCGCTTGCAAAACTCAACGGCAACGCCACGAAGAGGGGAAAATAGCCACAAAAAGGCGCAAAAAGGCACGAAGAGAAACACATATGAACCAGTGTCTTGGTTTGTAATCCTATATGGATGAATAAGTTGCCCTCTTCTTGTTTCCTTTTTTGTGCATTTTCGTGCCTTTTTGTGGCTGCTCTTCTTTGCGTTCCCTTTGTGGTCTTTGTGTCTTCGCGGTTCAATTATCTTCCTGTCCTGGTCCTTCTTTTTTGTGCCTTTTTGTGCCTTTTTGTGGCTACTTCATAGAGTTTGCGATGGTCTGGCCGCGCTACAATAGCGCCGTGTCCAACGAACGAATCGGCCGGTATGAGATTCTCGAGACCCTCGGCAAGGGCGCCATGGGCGTCGTCTACCTGGCACGGGACTCAATCATCGACCGGCGCGTCGCTCTCAAGACCCTCCGCCTCGACATCGACCCTGATTTTGCCGGAGAGTTCCGGGAACGGTTCTTTCGCGAAGCCAGAGCCGCCGGACGGCTCAACCACACAGGTATCGTCACGATCCACGATGTCGGCGAGTGTCCGGACACCGGCCTGGTCTACATCGCAATGGAGTACATCAAGGGTCAGGACCTCAAGCAGATGCTGGGGGCGGACCGGCGTCTGCACCCAGCCGAAGCGGCACGCATCGTTGCCGAAGTGGCGCTTGCCCTGGATTACGCCCACAATCTCGGCGTCGTCCACCGGGACATCAAGCCTGCCAACATCATCCTGACGACCGACGGGTCGCCCAAGGTAATGGACTTCGGCGTCGCGCGCCTCGAAAGCTCCAATCTGACCGTCGACGGGCAGTTCATCGGAACTCCAAACTTCATGTCCCCCGAGCAGATTACGGGCAATACGGTCGACGGCCGATCTGATCTTTTTTCTCTCGGCGTCGTGCTGTTCAACCTCTTGACCGGAACCCGCCCTTTCCAGGGCGCCAATATGCACGAGGTGACCCTCAAGATCGCCCAGGAGGCATGCCCCATTCCATCGACGCTCGTACCCGGTCTGCCGGCAGCCTTCAACCCGATCGTACTGAAGTGTCTGGAGAAGGACCCCGACCGGCGGTTCCAGACCGGGGCGCAACTGGCCGAGGTCCTGGGCGCCCTGGCACGGGCGCTCGTCCCCCGTTCGGAGGACGATGCCGGCCGAACCGCCATCACCGCTCCCCGGGCAAGCACACCGACATCCGAGCCGGATCCGAAGCGCGAACCGTTTGACTTGCGCCACCCGCTGAAAGATCTCCCGCTCCCCGACTGGACCCAATGGCAGGTCCAGGGCCGCTGGGCCGGGGCGGTCATCGCCGGCTGGGCGCTGATCGTTCTGGCCATGATCGTTTTCTTGACTCTGAGGGTCGACCACGGACCCTGGCCCAGTCCCTCAGCCGAGGCCGTTCTCGGTCGTCATTGGACGGTCAAGACGTACTTCCAGGCACAAGACGCGTTGGCACGCGGTGATCTGCAGGCTGCCGAAACCGCTTGCCTCCAGGCCCTTCAGCAGTCCCCGGCATCGCCGGGAGGACGGGCCCTGTCCGCCGAGATCCGTCGCCTCCTGGAGGCTGAGGAGACTATTCTTGCCGACCGAAACCGGGTAGAGAACCTGGTCACTGAAGGTCGGGAGGCTTACCGCAAGGGCCGGTACCAAGGGGCCGTCCAACTCTTCGAACAGGCCCTGGAAATCGATGCCGACCACGAACTGGCCATCAGTTATCTTGAGCTGGCCTCAGAGCGGCTCAAGGAGACCGAAAGACCACGCGCCCGCCAGACCATCCCGACCCGGACAACCACCGTCGCTGCCTCACGGCCTACGTCTGTCCTGCCCATCGCTGTGCCCACGCCCGGGCTCGTCAGAATTCACCTCCGTTTTGACTCACCCCTGAACTCCGGCCATCTGACGGTGACCCTTGACGGCGAAAGTCTCGAGGAGATTCCCTTCGACTTTTCCCGTAAGGGCCTACTGGGCATCAAACGCAAAGGGACGGGCACCCTCAGACGAACCTTGATTGCGCCGAGCGGCCGCCACACCATCGGCATCAAACTGTCCTCGAAGAAACTGAGCGCACCTGCCGAGGCGTCCTTCACCGAAGATCTGGTAGCCGGGAGTCAGTGGTCCCTGCGGACCGACCTGCCCTCAGCGAGGGCGACACCGTCGTTCTTCCTGATCAGGTCCGATTGAGGCATCGGAGAGTGGCACTTCGTTCGCTGACACTGTCGAGCAGTTGGGGCGACGTTCTCCTGACTGGCGGTTCTCGCGCCGGAGAGGGAACACTGCTCGTGCTCCCGCAGTTCCGCCTGGCACTGGACATCGGCCGGCCGCACAGGACTCTGCCGCCGGTGACCACGGCTTGCCTCAGTCACGGTCCTATCGACCATCTGGGAGGGCTCGCCTACTGGGCAAGCCAGCGGTACCTCAACTCCATGGGGCCGGG
>JAUWTC010000444.1 GCA_030609785.1 Holophagae bacterium | reverse complement strand
GCCAGGCTGAAGCACGACGGTGGTGAACTGCACTTCGTCGATGTGCCCGGGCACGAAAGACTGGTCCACACGATGATCGCCGGCGCTGCGGGTATCGATCTGGCGTTGCTGGTGGTGGCGGCCGACGAGGGCGTCATGCCACAGACTCGAGAGCATCTCGAGGTCATCCGGTTGATGGGTGTGGCCGGAGGGGCAGTCGCCTTGACCAAGGTCGATCTGGTCGATGAGGAGACTCAGGACTTTGCAATCGAGGAGGTCAGGGAGATTCTCGAGAGTACGGCCTTTGAGGGCGTGCCGATCGTGCCGGTCTCGGCCCACACCGGGGCAGGCCTGGATGAACTTCGGCAGATTTTGATCCAACAGTCGGTTGACGTCAGACCTCATCAGGTCGAGGGCAGGCCGTTCCGTGAGGCCGTGGACAGGGTATTCACCCTTGCCGGGGCGGGTACGGTGGTCACCGGAACCTCTCTGTGGGGACGGCTGGATGTTGGGGCGCCCATCGTTCTGATGCCTGCGGGCCGGGAGGTCCGAGCCAGACGACTTCACGTTCACGGTGAAGAAAGGTCGCAGGTTGAAGCGGGCGAGAGAGTGGCACTCAATTTGGCAGGTCTTGGGACCATGGACTGCCCCCGAGGGACGCAGATCCTGTCTCCGGGCCCCTGGCGCCCGACATCGCTGGTGACTTTGAGGCTGGAACTTCTGGAAGGGGCGACGGGTCCTCTGGATGAGGGTGATGAGGTCGAGGTTCACGCCCTGGCAACGAGGGCCCCGGCTCGAATCGATCGCCTGGGGTCTCGCCCGCTGAAACCGGGCGAATCGGTGGTGGCCCAGATCCTTCTCCGCCAGGAAATGATGCTCTTCCCGGGAGATCGTCTGGTCTTACGACGACCGTCTCCGGTCAATACCTTCGCGGGCGGCCAAGTCCTCGATACGCAGCTTCGATTGGTCCGGAGGGCCCATGTGGCCGAACTGGGCAAGGTCGGCAGCGTTCACCGGACGGACTGGCCGAAGCTCTTTGAGGGGTGGATTGCCGACGCCGGGCTGGTTGCGCCCTCGCTGGACGAGTTGGCCGGCCGCCTGGGTGTGCTGGGAGACAGTGCCCAGGGGATTCTGGGTCGCCTGCTGTCGAGCGAGAGGATCAGGACGTTGTCGACTACGCCTCCCAGGTTCATCTCGGAGAGTGTTTTGGGACAGCTTGCCGAAAGGGCCAAGAGCGAACTGAAAAATCGGCTGGCGGACCAGGAAGTTTCCTCAGGAGTTCCGGCGCGGGATTTTGTCGCCTCCCTCCTGCCGCCCCCGGCGCTGGCCCTGGCGCCCCAGCTCCTCGAGGAATTGCGCCGGCGCGGCGTGGTCGAAGTGGTCGAGGGCAGGGTGTTGCCTCCCGGGCGTTCGAGTCACATGACCCGGTCCGGCGCAGAGTTGACAGCACGGGTGGACGACTTCTACAAGGAGGCCGGTTTCGAAGCCCCCTCACCTGGAGAGGCGGCCCAACGGCTGGAGGCACGGCCGGCCACGGTAGAGGGGATCTGCCGGTTTCTGGTTCAGCAGGGCTCGCTGGTCCTGCTGGACAAAAAGTGGTTCATCCATCGCCAGACGTTGGACACGGTCGTCGAGGGCATCGGACGGTGGGAGGTCGATGATTTTGCTGTCGGGGAGTTCAAGAACCGATTCGGCCTGACCAGAAAGTTAGCCATTCCCATGCTGGAGTGGTTGGACTCCAATCGGGTCACCGTCAGAGCCGGCAACCGGCGAAAAGTGCTGGGCCGGAGGCGCTAGAGCGGCCCTGCAAATGACTAAAAGGGTAGCTTAAGGACCTTAGGAAGTTGTCTGGAGCCTTCTGCGGGGTGAGACGTTGGTGTACTGATGCGGCCGGCTACCTCTGAGCCTGAATCCTATCCCCGGCCTTCGGGTTCGCGCGGGCGGGACCCCGCTCGGCGCATTTCCCTCAAGGGGGATCAGGGTCTGAATCGGGAGAGCATCCCCCCTTGAGGAAAACGACCTCGGCGGCCTACGGCGTCGGCCGAGACTCGATTGCTGACGGTGTCGCCGAGCGTTGCCAGGTATCAGCTTTCTTCGTGACGACGGCTCCGGCGGGGGGGTTGCCCGGTGAAGAAAGCCGTACCAGGCACGCGCCGTCCGAGAGGGCGGTGGCTGCCCGGCCTATTACGACGGGTCGTAGTGCCGGTCGGCCAGGACCCGGAACGATGCCGACTGCAGGGTCGACAGCTTCATCTTGATCCGAGCGGTATAAACGACCCAGGCGCCGACCGGCTGCCCCTCCAGCTGCGACGGCTCCAGCCGCCACGTTGCCAGGAATCCGGAAAGCCATCGGTTCAGCCCCGAGTCGAGAACAATGGGAACGTATTGGTCGCAACGTCCCTGTGCATTGATATGAACCAGGGCCTGAACGGAAACGACCGGCTCTGATCCTGAAGCCCGGACCTTGACCTTTTTTGGGCGAGCCAGAGACGTCAGTTCGTCGGGTTGGACGGTCGGAAGCTGAAATAAGTGGCCGGCCGGCGGCGGCAGGGCTGGTCTGATCGGTTCGGGCGGATCGTTGGGGTCCGGGAGGGCCAGTTCCTGGCTGATGACGGTCGCCTCCTTGACCCTGCCTTCGATTCGCAGTTCGATGACCGTCCATGACGGCCGTGACCGCTCACCGGTCGTCGCCGGTTCGAATCGGCCGTCACCCACGCCCTCGAT
>JAUWTC010000022.1 GCA_030609785.1 Holophagae bacterium | reverse complement strand
TGGTGATGGCGGGGCTGTCGCTGGTTCCGATCGTCGAAGCCCAGCATGAACACGGTGCTGATCCCGGCGTCGTGACCGAAGCAGTCGCCGGTCAGGATCATGAGGCAGTGGGCGAGCACGGTGGATTGGACCTCGGGGCAGTGCTCCCCCTGTGGTCAATCATCCCATTTGTAGGGATCCTGCTGTCGATCGCGGTCTTCCCGCTGGTGGCGCCGCACTTCTGGCATCGCCATTTTCCGAAGATCTCCGCGCTGTGGGCCTTCGCCTTTGCCGTCCCCTTCCTCTGGGCATACGGCCACCAGGCGATGCACGAGATCATGCACATTTACGTCATCGACTACATCCCATTCATTATCCTGCTGTGGGCGTTGTTTACGGTTGCGGGCGGCATCCGGATCAAGGGATCTCTGGCGGGAACGCCGTTGGTCAATACGTTGCTCCTGCTGATCGGCACAGTCATCGCGTCGTGGGTGGGCACGACCGGCGCCGCCATGCTGTTGATTCGGCCGATCCTCAGGGCCAACGCACGCCGAGCCAACAAGGTGCACACGGTGGTCTTCTTCATCTTTTTGGTGGCCAACATCGGGGGGTCCCTGACGCCCCTGGGCGACCCGCCCCTGTTCCTGGGCTTCCTGCATGGAGTTCCCTTCTTCTGGACCCTCAGCCTGATCGGGCCGATGGGCCTGGTGGCGGGGATTCTGCTGGTGACCTATTTTGGGTTGGACCTGATGTACTGGAGGCGCGAGACCGAGGCCGGGCGGCAGATCGACGACAGTGAAGGCCGGTTGGGCATCGAGGGCCTGCACAACATCCTGTTCCTGGGAGGCATTCTCGGCGGCGTGATCCTCAGCGGCACCTGGCATGCGGGCGAGGTGACGATCTTCGGGGTGCACCAGCACATTCAGAACCTCTTCAGAGACGGCTTGTTGATCATCATGGGCTTGTTGTCGATGTGGACGACCGCCAAGAAGACCCGCGAAGCCAACGGATTCAGCTGGTTTCCGATTCTCGAGGTCGCCTACCTCTTCGCCGGCATCTTCATGACGATCATTCCGGCCCTCGCCATCCTCAAGGCCGGTGAGCAGGGGGCGATGGCCGGCCTGGTCAGGGCGGTGACCGAACCCTGGCATTTTTTCTGGGTAACAGGAGGCCTGTCGGCCTTCCTGGACAACGCCCCGACCTACTTGACCTTTTTGACAACGGCTGAGGGCATGCTGTTCCCGGGCATCCCGGAACCCGAGGTCATTCACCGGATTATCGCGGAGCACGAGATCTTCCTGACGGCGATCTCTACCGGCGCGGTTTTCATGGGTGCGATGACCTACATCGGGAATGCCCCCAATTTCATGGTCAAATCGATTGCCGAGGAAAGCGGCGTCGAGATGCCGAGCTTTTTCGGCTACCTGTTCCGCTGGTCGATGCTGTTCCTTGTGCCGGTTTTCGTCCTGGTAACATTTCTCTTCTACTGACGGTTCTGCTGGGAGGTTGTGATGGATTTCGAGACCTTTGTCCACCTTGAATTGCACGGCTCGGCCGATGAGGTCAAGGCCTTCGTCGAGGGATACCGCCTTGCCTCCGGTGAGCAGCGGGTTTATTCCACTGCCCGAGAGAACATCAAGACCCAGAGTTTCTTTGGGAGCCTGGTCTCCAAGGCGACCCATTTTGTCATGCCGGAGGCCTTCGCCGGCTCTTTGGGCGAGGCCATCGAGGCCGTGACGCTGGTCGATATCAGGGTCGAAAATGTTCGACCGATCGACCATGGAGAACTTGAATTCGAGTTCAAGTGTTTCTCTCGTTCAGACGGTGTCGCGATCCAGAAGGTGGTCGAAACCGAGTTGCCGGAAGGTGTGGTGCTGGAAGGGTATGAGACCGACGAGATCATCGATTCCGGGGCCAAGGGCGCCGAGATGTATTCTCCGGTCCATGAGTACGTTTTGACCGGTCAAGGCCGGTTCCACGGTCCGATCGAAGGCATCATCGCCATGGGACGGCGGCTGGACGATCAGGATTTCATCCACCCCGGCAGGATTCACCTGGTGGAGTCGCGCTGAAACTGGACCTCGTTTTTTCGCAGTGCTTGTCGCGAAGAGCCTGACGGGGCTGTAAGATGTCCGGCATGGAAATAACTATCGGGCTGGATGCCCGAAAACTGACCGACTACGGCATCGGCACCTACGTCAGCAACCTTCTCAGGGGGTTTGCCGCCAAGCCGGAGGTCAGTCTGACGGTGTTGGCCCGAGCAGGCCACGAAGACCGTGTCGCCGGTCTGGCGCCGGAGGCCAAGGTCATCCCTGTGTCGGCCCGGGAATACTCGGTTGCCGAACACTATCGGGTTCCGGCAGTGCTGTGGCGTGAGAAGATCGATATTATCCATGTGCCGCACTATGTCGTGCCCTATGCCCTGCGGCGGCCGGTCGTGGCAACGATTCACGACGTCATCCAGCTTTACTACCCGCCTCAACGAAGGACCCAACTGGCTTTGACATATCTTCGCTTTGTGATGGGTTCCACGTTGAGCCGGGCCAGACGTGTGATCACGGGATCGCTCAGCTCCCGTCGTGATCTGGTCAAGGTCTTCGGCGCCGACACGGCGAAGGTTGACGTCGTCCCCAACGGCGTCGATCCCGACCTGGAGCGACGGCCTCCAGTCGAGGATCTCGAAGAGATCAAGGAGCGAATGGGACTGAGGGCCCCCTTGATCCTGGTGGTCGCCAACGACAAGCCCCACAAGAACCTGGACACTGTCCTGAGGGCGTACCATCTTGGCGTCAGGACGCACGGGCTCCCGGGTCAGCTGGTTTTTGCCGGGGGAGTCAAGCCGGATGGCCGCCTGGCGCGAAAGGCAGCGGGGCTGGGAATTGGTGACCGGGTCCGTTTTGTGGGGCGGGTCAGCAGCGCCGATTTGGCCAAGCTCTACCACCTTTCGGCAGTGCTGCTTCACGTCGCCCTGTATGAAGGGTTTGGACTCCCGATCCTCGAGGGCATGCAGACGGGCCTGCCGGTGATCACTTCAAACGTCGGGGCGATGCAGGAACTCGGGGAGGGCGTGGCGCGTTTGGTCAACCCATTGGATGTCCAAGAGATCGCTCGTGCGATCGAGCGGGTGTTGATCGACGATCCGCTTCGGAGGAGGATGATCGAGTCCGGCAAGGTCCGTGCCGGAAAAATGAGCTGGGAGAAGACGGTTGACGGTACTATGGCAGTGTACCGGAAAGCCTTGGCTTCGGCAGCGCCCTTGGGATCTGCGGGTCCGGGGCTTGGAATGGGGTGGGGGGGGTCGTGATGAGGGTTGCGCTGGTTCACGACTGGCTGACGGGGATGCGTGGCGGCGAGTGGGTGCTCGCCGAAATTGCCGCGCTGTTTCCCGAGGCGCCGATCTACACCCTGGTTCACCGAAAAGGATCGACGATACCTGACCTGGAGCGCCGGGAAATCAAGACCTCGTGGCTGCAGTCGGTGTCGATGGGGGGCAAGAAATGGCGCTACCTCCTGCCGTTCATGCCCTCTGCGATCGAGAGTTTCACATTTCCCGACACCGATCTTGTGATTTCGACCTCGCACTGCGTCGCCAAAGGGGTGATTCCGCCTCCCGGCGCCTTCCACCTCAGTTACATCCACACGCCTGTCCGGTACGCGTGGGACCAGCGCGGCATCTACCTCGAACGGATTCCCCGTCCCGTGCTGCCGGTGGTGCAAGGGGTTCTGGCCAACCTCCGGCAGTGGGACATGGTGTCGTCGGCCAGAGTCGACCGTCTGGTGGCCAACTCCCGCCTGGTTCGTTGGCGGATCCAACATTACTGGCACCGTGACGCCGAGGTCATTCCTCCCCCGGTCGACACGGAGTTTTTTACCCCTGGTGGAGAAAAGAGAGAAAAGAGCGATCGCCTACTGACGGTCGGAGCCTTGGTTCCGTACAAGAGGGTGGAGGTCGCGATCGAAGTGGCTCAAAAGCTGGGTAAGAAGATCGACATCATCGGAACCGGTCCCCTGCAGCGTCGGTTGGAGCGGCTGGCCGGTCCTGACGTTCGGTTCCTCGGCCGAGTCACGCGCGAACAACTTCGAGATGCCTACCGGTCGGCGGCCGCCTTGCTGGTGCCAAACGTCGAAGATTTCGGAATGGTCACGGTCGAAGCATTGGCTTGTGGCACGCCGGTCGCAGGACTGGAGGCCAGCGGGACCGCTGACACGGTTCGGGTAGGCCTCGAAGGCGAGCTGGCGGATCGCCCAACGGTCGAGGCCCTGGCCGCGGCGACTGATCGGGTGCTCGGTCGGGAGTGGGATGCCGATCGGCTGAACCGGCGGGCGCAGGTCTTTTCCAGGGAGCAGTTCCTTTTGCGTTTCCGCTTTTTGATGGACCGTTTGGGATTTACGTTGGCGGGACGATGATCGAGCGACGTCGCCAGATCCAGGTGACCCTTCACCTGATAGGGGATATTGCTGCCACCGCTCTGACGGTGCCGGTGGCCTACTGGTTGCGTTTCCATCTTGAGATCGTGGCAATCACCAAGGGCGTGCCCGACTGGGAGCACTACCTGATCCTTGTGCCCATGGCGCTGGTCATCTGGCCTGCGGTCTTCTACTTCCAGGGGCTCTATCAGCGGCGGCGCATTCGATCCCGAGCCGATGAGTTGATTCGGATCGTCACAGCGGTTTTGTTTGCAACGGCTTTGCTGATTGCAGGCGCCAGTTTCTACCGTCCGCCGGATTTCACCTACTCCCGGATCTTCCTGGTTTTTTTCGGCCTGTGCAACTTCGTACTGGTGATTTCATTCAGAGGGTTCATCTCGGGAGTGTTGGGGCGCATCCGGAGGTCCGGCCGCAACCTTCGAACGGTGCTGGTTGTCGGCGCCGGCGAGCTTGGCCGGAAGGTCGTTGATGGACTTCAGGCCCACCGTGAGTACGGATTCAAGGTCGTTGGATATCTCGATGATGACCCTGGGCTGAAGGAAAAAGGCTTTCACGGCGTTCCGGTCCTGGGCGCGACGGCTGAACTCGAACAGGTCGTCCGGACGGAAAGTGTTGATCAGGTGATCTTGGCATTACCGAACTCGGCCCACAACCGGACCAATCAACTGATCCGGAGGGCGGGCCAACTCCTGGTCGTCGTCAAGGTGGTACCTGACCTGGTCCACTTCTTTGTCGCCACTGGGGGAGTCGAGGAGTTGGACGGCATTCCGATGATCGATCTGACCCGGATCCCGCTGCATGGCTGGCATCAGGTCGTCAAGAGGCTGTTCGACATCGTCGGCGCGACGGCTTTGCTGCTGGTGACCGCGCCACTGTTCCCCTGGGTTGCATGGCGCATCAAGCGTATCGACGGTGGGCCTGCCTTCTTTTCGCAGGTCAGGACCGGACTGGATGGGCGTTCCTTTAATCTCTACAAATTCAGGTCGATGCGAATCACCGCCGAAGACGATCGCACGTGGACCCGGAATGACGATGATCGGGTCACCCCGATTGGGGACTTCTTGAGGCGGACCAATCTCGACGAGCTGCCTCAGCTCTACAACGTCTTGAGGGGCGATATGTCGCTGGTCGGCCCCCGGCCGGAACAGCCTGAGTTCGTCGAGCGTTTCAGGGCTCGATACCCTGAGTACAACACCCGTCACCGGGTAAGAGCAGGGCTGACCGGCTGGGCCCAGGTCAACGGTCTTCGCGGTGACACGTCGATCCGCCAAAGAGTGATCCACGATCTCTACTACATCGAGAATTGGACGTTCACCCTGGATCTCAAGATCCTGATGCGCACCCTGTGGCAGGCGGGGAAATGAACGTTCAACTCTCAACGTCCAACGTCCAACTTTGAAGTACGCGCCCGAGGGCGGATTGTGGTGGGACGAAACAGCCGAGGTTCAAGGGACGCAAGGGCCCACTGGCAAGAACCCCGACGCCGTTGGCAACGAGTGTCAACCCCCAAATAACCGGCCTCCCCAAACACGAAATTCGACGTTGGGTGTTGGACGTTAAACGTTGGACGTTCATGTCCTGTGTCGATTGCCTTGACCGGTACAGACCTATTTGACCCCTTCGACCCCTTTGACCTGCTTCCCAGCCTCCCAGCGTCCCAGCCTCCCTCCCTGTAACCGTCCTCCCGAAGCCAGCATAGAAGCCGGCAGTAAGGATTGATTTGGGGGGCGACGGCAATGGCAGTACATTTCGAAATCGAAAAGGACCTCGGCAAAGCTCCGCTGGGACATGTCTGGGCGGGTCGTGACCGGCTTTCCGATCTTCCGGTCGTGATCAAGAAGATACCGCTTTTGGCGATCGGCGGCGGGAACAACGGCTGGGCTCGGCATATTGACGAAATCAGGACGCTTTCTCGCCTCTCGCTTCCTCAGATTGCTACGGTGTTGGAAGTTGGCGAGGAGGGTGATCAATTGGTGATGGTCACCCAGAAGCCGCAAGGCCGACCCTTGTCATCGGTGAAAGAAGATCGAGTCAGGATTGGATCCGAGGATCTGAGACGGTGGATTCTCCCCGTTGCTGAAGCCTTGGCCGTCGCTCACGATGCCGGGATCCTGCATCGTCAGGTTCACGAAGATCTGATTGTGGTGGACGATAACGGCACGCCGATTCTGACCGGCTTCGGATTGACGGTTGACCGACGGGTCAATCAGGACCGGATGCCGCCCGAAATTCTCAGCACCGGCTCGGCGACGCAGTTTTCTGATCAATTCCTGCTTGGAGCGATGGTTGGACGGCTGGCGGCTTCCGGCGATCCGATCCCCGGTCTCGACGGCATCATCAAGCGGGCGACCGCAGACGATCCCAACCAACGATTTCCAGACCTTATCGAAATGATGGAGGCTCTCGGGCAGGTGTTTGACGCCGCAGCCGTGTCCGTTCCCGGAAAGAGTGAGGAGGACAGGACTCTACCGGTTGAGCAGCCACCTTCAGACACACCTCAGATGACAGCGGTCGCGGACGCGGCCTCGCCAGTTGTCCAGGATCTGCACGCCCGTCGACCGTCCCAGAACCGAGGTGTTTTCTTGGCCTCTTCGGTTGCGGCTGCCGTCATTCTGGTTGTTGGGCTGGGTTGGGTTGTGGTCGGCCGGACGGGCGGCCCGGATCCGGTCGGAATATCTGTCCAGGCCGGCGGTCGGTCGGCCGAAGGCCCCCTGGCATTTGTCGGGGAACTCTTGTCCGAGGGACGTTTGGATGAGGCTGTCCAGAGGCTGGAACGGCTGCTCGACGATGATCGGTTGAGCGATCCAACGCCAGCACTCGATGCTCTTGGCACCATTCGTCTTCAGCAGGGCTTGAGCGATGAGGCCTCAACTCTATTTGAACGTGCGTTGACTCATCGGGCCGAGGCAGGCCTGTACTACAAACTGGCGCTGGCTCAGGCTTCAGCCGGCAAAGACGAACAGGCTATGAGAACTCTCAACGAGGGGCTCCGTCTGTTCCCGGATAGCGAACGGCTACTGGAAGCCAAGTTCCACCTCGGAGGTGTGTAATGCGTAAAACCCTAAGACTCTTTCTGGTTCTTTGTGTCCTGGCCCTCGGAGGAGCATCTCTGTGGGCTGCAGACGAGGGCGCCATGTCCGGGGATATTGATCCAAGGACGGACCAACTCTTCGCCGACCTCGAAGGCTCGTTGTTCGGGGTCGATGGTGATTCGGACGTCGACGAGGCATTGATGGAGTCGATTCACGAGGACCTCGAGTCCGTCGATTTTCACGACGATCCGAAAGGGGCAGAAAAGGTCGACTCCATTTTCGGAGCCAACCCCTTGACGGGAGACGCCAACCCCTTGCTGAATACGAGTCACCGAAAAAGGTGGCTGTCAACGGCGATCGCCGGGGTGGGGTATGACAAGGTTGAAAAGCACCTGAAACGCCAGGCGAAAGACCTCAAGGCGGGGAGGGTCAACCGATCCGACTGGTATGACCACGTGGCCGCCTGTACCAAGATTTGTAATCCGGTGGTTCAGGGTCTGTTGTACGAGCACGTCCGGCAGGTAGCGACCCATCCCCACGTTCTTCTGACCTTCGGGGCGAGCTCGTCAGACCTGGGCGCCAATGACCTTCAAACGATGGAGTCGTTCGTCGATTCAGCCGTTCGCCGAGGCGCACAGTTCCTTTTGATCGGTCGAGGGTCTCGCACCGGCAATCGGGAATTCAACCGGACGTTGTCAGCTCGGCGCGTCGAGTCCGTCAAATTGGAGTTGAAACGGTTCGGAGTCGCGTCCGATGCAATTTCGGGCTTCTGGCTGGGTTACGAGCCCCCACAGATTACCGGGGAGATCGCCCAGGTCTATCGGCTCGAAGACAGTCTTGGTGATCTTGACCGGAACCAGAGTGTGATGGTGGTGGCGTTCAGGTGATATCACGGCCAGAAACTGGAAACTCGTCTAATTCACCGATCCCGTCTCACCCAGATTTTGCCGAGCGAAGTCCAGGACGCGCTGGAAGGTGTCGGAGTGCCGGCAACGTTCCGAAAGGGCTTGAAATACCTCGGAAGCCTTCTGGGTATCTCCCGTGGCGACATAGGCGATCATCAGGTTCTCCAGGCTCTCGCAGTCGTATTGGCGGGCAAACGCTGCCGCCTCGGCAAAGACCAGTGCGCCTTCGACATCGTCGCCCATGTTCAGGCAGATAGTGAGCAGGGAGTAGATGTCGCCGACGTAGGCATTTTCGTAGACTTCGTGCAGGTATGGCAGGCAGCGAAGAAGGTACGGGGCGGCGACGGCGTATTGCTCACGTTCATAAAAAAGCACTCCCGCCGTGTAGCAGGTCTGGCAATACACGCTGAGGACCTCGTCGAAGGTCGAGAGGTAGGGCTTGTATGAGACCAGGGCACTTTCCAGGGCTTCCACCGCCTGATCCAGTTCCTGGAGATCGTAGTGGATCGTACCGACCAGGCTCAGGAGGAAGGCCCGCCAATTGACTTCGGTCTCGACCGACTGGAGATCCCGGAGTCGGCTGATGTCCTGGTGGTCGGCTTTGTGCTCATCCATTTTGGCGATGATCGCCTCGATGCCTTCCGCCACGTCGCCGCTGCGGTCGGAGCCGGTGTACCACTCTGGGATGCTCATGGCGACATTCTACATCGGAAGAAGCCAAAGGGACTGCCGGGACCATGTCCTGGAGCGCGGGGCTCCTGCCCCGCATCGTGACGGTCGGAATTCTGCAAGCAGCTAAGCTGACAGCTCTGGCCTCTTGCCAGATTCCCAGGGTCCGCTTTTAGGTTCGGGATCGTTGGGTTAGGATGTATGGCCCCTTCCTGATCAGCAAACGGGGGCCAAGGGACCCGGCCGGGTCCCGAGGGGAGTGTTGATGAACGAATCGGTTGTCAGAGTGAGGTATCGCGGGGAGGATCATTCGGTGCCGGACGGCACACGGGTCGATCGGTTCTTGAAGGAGGTCGACGGCGAGGTCGGGGAGACGGTAGTGGCCGCACTGGTCAACAGGCGCAAGGTCATGTTGGACTTTCCTCTTCGGGGCCGCGTGGATCTCGAACTTGTGCGGTTCGGGGACCGGGAAGGGGAATCGGTCTACAAACGGTCCGTCTGTCTTCTCTTTCATGAGGCTTGCGCCGAACTGTACCCCAAGGCCGAATTGGTCGTCGGCCAGAGCTTGGGCAATTGTTATCACTACCAGGTCCGCGGTGAATATCCGAAGCTCAAAGATATGGCCCGTGACCTCGAAAAGAGGATGACGGCGATCAGGGATGAGGCAAGGCCGTTCCTTCGCCGGACGGTCACCCTGGAAGAACTGGAAAGTCACTTCCGCCGGGAAGGCCGGGACGACAAGTTGGATCTGCTGGCCACGCGCCGGAGTTCCACAGTCCACACGATCAGCTGCGGCGCCTTCGTCGACATCGCCCACGGGCCTTACGCTCCGGACACCTCCTGTTTGCCGACCTTCGGTGTGCGGTCCTTTGGTGGCGGCCTGGTTCTCCGTTTTCCTCGGCGTTCGGATCGACAAAACCTGCCGCCGTTCACTCCGCGAGAGTTGTTGTTCAAAACCTACGTCGAGACCCGCCATTGGCAAGAACTGCTCGGCGTGCAGCGGGTCGGCCAACTCAACCGGATTTGCCTCGACGGCGACGTGAGGCACCTCGTCCGTGTGGCGGAAGGTCTGCACGAAAAGAAGATCTCGCGAATCGCCGATGAGATTTACGCCCGATTGCCCGAAGTCAAGCTGGTGACGATCGCCGGTCCGTCGTCCTCCGGCAAGACGACCTTTTCAAAAAGATTGGGCCTCCAGCTGAGAGTCAACGGCGTAGAACCGGTGGCTCTGTCCCTTGACAACTACTACGTCAATCGCAGCGAAACCCCCCTGGATGAGGATGGACAGCACGACTTCGAGAGCATCGAAGCCATCGATCTGCCGCTGTTCCACGAACAGCTTTCGGCGTTGCTGGAGGGACGCGAGGTCCGAACGCCACGATTCGATTTCGTTTCGGGGCTCAGGGTGCCGGAACGCCGGTGGGTGCCGATGCGTCTGGAGGAGGGCCAGGTGCTGGTGATCGAGGGCATTCACGGCCTCAATCCTCGATTGACCTCGTCAATTCCTGAGGACCGCATATTCCGTGTCTACGTCTCCGCCCTTTCGCAATTGGCGATTGACGACCACAACCGAATCTTCACATCGGACACGAGGCTCGTCCGGCGGATTGTTCGTGACCACCTCTTCCGTGGTTTCACTGCCGAGCGGACACTGGACATGTGGGAGCGGGTCCGCCGAGGCGAAGGCAAGTGGATCTTCCCCTTCCAGGAGCAGGCGGACGTCATGTTCGACTCCTCCCTGGTCTACGAACCGGCCGTGCTCAAGGTCTATGCCGAACGCTTCTTGTTGCATGTTCCCCGATCAAGTCCGACCTACACCGAGGCCTACCGCCTGCTCAAGAGTCTATCGATGTTGGTTCCGGTGTTTCCCGATGAGGTTCCTCATACTTCGTTGTTGCGGGAGTTCATCGGCGGCAGCACCTTCAGGGAGTGATGAACCGCAAGGACCGCGCAACAGATATCGCTGGGCGTCTGGACCTGTTCTATCCGGACGCACGGTGCGAGTTGGATTTTGAAACGCCGTGGCAACTCCTGGCCGCCACCGTGCTCTCTGCGCAGTGCACCGATGTCCGCGTCAATCTGGTGACACCCGAGCTTTTTCGGCTCTGGTCGACGCCGGAGGCGATGGCCCAGGCTGATTTGGCCGAGGTTGAAGAGGTCATCCACTCGACGGGTTTCTTCAGGAACAAGGCCAGGGCCCTTCGTGACGGCGCTCGGACGCTGGTTGCCGACAATGGCGGGGAGCTTCCCCGGTCGCTCGAGGGCATGGTCGGCCTGCCCGGGGTCGGCCGGAAGACCGCCAAGGTCGTGTTGGGGGAGGCCTTCAACATCCCTGCGGGTATTGCAGTGGACACCCACGTCAAACGATTAGCTCGGCGTTTCGGCCTCAGTGACGAAACCGATTCCGACCGGATTGCCGGCGATTTGGAGGGGTTGCTCCCCAAGGCTCGGTGGGTGGGCTTCTCCCTGCGCGTCGTTCTTCACGGACGAAGGGTCTGCACCGCGCGCAAGCCACAGTGTGACGACTGTGTGCTTGATGGGGTATGTCTGCAGCGGGTTTAAGCCACAAGGAAATAGCCACAAAAAGGCACCAAGAGGCACAAAGAGAGAGGCAATATGGGCTGCCGAGACTGCTTTCTGGAGCGACGGCGAAGCCGCTCCAGCACTCATTTAAGAACACCGTTGCGGGGCAGGAGCCCCGCGCTCCATAAACGGTGTCCCAGGGTTCACGGAGGGAGCGCGGGGTAGGAACCGGCACCGGGCCGAAGGCCTGCCACGGCAAAGCCGCGGGGACTCTGGAGGAGTCCCGTGCGGGCGCTGCCCCGCATCGTGACGACCGATTTTTGCAAGAGGCTCAGCTGCCGGCTCCTTGCCCACACTACCCGCTTCGCGGGCCCGAGCCTGTCGGCTCGGTAGGCCTTCGGCCTCGCGTCGGTTCTTACTGTTTCGTTACCTCGGCATCCATGATGATCGTGGCGTAGCGGTAGCCGGAGCCGAAATCCTTGTCCAAGGTCAGAGCGCCGGTGACGGTGACGATGTCGCCAACTGCAACCGGGGTTGCCGTGGTGACGGTCAGGTCATTGGTGCCGTCGGCGGCTGAACCCGATCCGTCCTGAATGTGGAGCCAGTTGGTGCCCATGATGCCGCCGTTGTACTTGACGACCTTGCCGCTGACGACGACGGTCTTGCCCGAAAGGGCTTCACGATCGGTCCAGATCGCTGCGATCTTCAGGCCGCCCTCGGGGATCGTGATCGTGCCGGCCTCAACGCCGGCGTCCGCGGCCGTCGTGTGGCCGCCCATTGTCGGTGCGTGATCGCTCACCATGCCTCCACCCATCGCGCCGCCGTGCGGAGAGCCCATCCCACCGCCGAGGGCAGTCCCCTCGGGCACGATCCGTGAAGCGAAATAGATCAAGTCGAATGACCGATCGAGAGTCTCGCTGCGGAAGTCAGCCATCGGCGATTCGATCGGCACCGTCACGCGGTCATTCATGGCAACCACGAATTGGTTGGAAGCGGCCCAGATCTGTTCCGATCCGGTATCGACCAGGATGTAGGTGTAGCCGCCGGCATCCATAGTCTCCACGACCTCGCCGGAGAAGCTCTGAACTTCCGGTGCGGCTGCAGCGGCAGCGTCGGTCTGGGGCGGCGCGAGATCTGTGGTCTGGTCACCGCCTGAGCACCCTGCAAGCAGGGACAGGGACAGGACGAGGCACAGCGAAAAGGTCATCGAATTTTTCATGAAATCCTCCAGCGTTCGGCGGCCCTCGGACCGCGCCGGGTACCTTAGCATGGCGGGGGGGCGGGGGTCGAAGAGTTAAAGGGGGCATTTGAACGTTCAACGTTTAACGTCCAACGCCCAACTTTGAAGTAGGAACCGGCACGCCGGCCGAAGGCCGGTGGAACCATCAGGTTCCGCATCCGAAGGATGCAGTGCGGGCCGCGCCCGAGGGCGGGCTGAGGTGGGACGACCTCAGCCGAGGCGCAAGGAACGCAAGGCCCCACCGGCAAGAAACCTGACATCGACGGCACCGAGCGTCAACCCCCAAACAACCGGGT
>JAUWTC010000112.1 GCA_030609785.1 Holophagae bacterium | reverse complement strand
TGTATCCGGCGCCGCTGTTGAAGGCAAAGCTCTCCATGACCGTGCCGAAGGTGCCGTCGTTCGCCACCAGGACCAGATTGGTTGAACCATAATCCGACATCCAGTAGCCGTCGTTGGTGGGATCGTATTCGATCGCGATGAGATTACTGATTCCGGCGGGCGCTGGGAAGGTGCCGGTGATCGCACAGGGGCTGGATGCAGCGGCGCCACCGCTGGTGTCGGACAGGTCGATTACCGTGATGACGTTCGTGCCGATACTGGTGGCGTAGACAAGGCCGGGGATCACGGGATCCGCGGCGACGTCGATGATCGTGTCGACCGTGCCGCCCGTGCATTGTGTTGCGGTGAACCCGTCGTCGGTCTCCCAATAGGCCACGGTGTTTCCGCTGCGGTCAAAGAGGTGGATATTGTCACCGATTGCGCTGAGGTCACCATTGTAGTCGGCGGTGTAAATGTAGCCGTCACTGAGGCGAACCGAGCCACCGTCGGTATTTTGCCCGCCCAATTTGGTGTAGGTCAGAGAACTCGCGGCATGGCCCGCGGCCACGTCGACGAACCAAATGCCTGGGGTGGTATCCCCGGCCTCGTGAAAAAAAATCACCCGGCTGGTGTCTCCGTGGTCAATGGCCAGACCGATTGGTGAAGCGGCCCATGATGCGGGAAATGTCTCGATGACATCCCCCTGGGCTTCGCCGCCGGCGCCCCCATGGCCGTTGGCAATCGCCCAGTCTTTGAAATTGGAATACTCATCGGCAGCCATTGCAGGCGCGGCCGCCAAACCCAGAACAAGACCCAAAACAAGATATTTCCTCATACAACTCCCCTCCCAGGATTTTTCGTTCCCCAGGATAATAACATGGGGGAGAACGCAAGCAATGTCGACTTCGCACTGAGAACGCGTGTCAATTTGCATCCTTCTCATGAAGGTTCTTTAGTCTGAGGATGGGCCTCGACCCACCATCCGGCGCGTTCGCCGGATCCGGCGGGGATGCTGGGACGCCAGGAAGCTGGGATGCGGGGATGCGGGGATGCGGGGATGCGGGATTAACTCCAATTAAAAAAGCCCCGCCGAGGCGGGGCCTTGGTTCAGAATTCAAGGGATCTACTCTACGTTGAAGGACTGCAGCTCAACGGGAACCACGTCATCCCAGTCGAAGCAGATCATCAGACCGTTTTGGAGAACGGTCGACGGATCGGCCGCGTTGAGAAAGGGAGCGGCGATGGTTCCGTCTGCGTTTTCCGCACCGATCGTGGCCACACCGGGCAGCGATCCGAGGTTGTCGAAGGCGAGGATGATCTCCGGGTTGCCGATGTCGTTATTGATGGTGCTGTGAATGACGAACTCGAAGTCTCCGACGATCGATGCGGTTCCGGCCAATACCAGGTCATCGTACTCAAGGATGAGCACATCGGAGCCTGCAGTCGCGAGGCTGACACCACGGTTTGTGGCGGCATCGTAGACGATCTCGAGATCCGCCCAAAGGGCGGCGATCAGATCGTTCGGTGTGGTCGCGTCAGGCAGGGACTGAGGAGGAACTCCGACATCGGTTGAGGCGAACTGCACCAGGCCGTCGTCGGTGAAACCCAATCCGGTGTAACCAGGGCTACTCCCGAAATGCTGAATGGGATCCTGCCCCGAGAACGCAGTCCAAGCCACGCCATCGCCGACAATTGAGGCCTGAGTGAAGATTCCGAAAGCCTCCAGGTCAACATACCCTCCGAATCCGGTGTCGCAGAGGGGATCGGTCAGACTGGTGGTGACGATGTAGGTAGTCCCGCGGATCATCGTTTTCTGAACATCCTTGGTGGTGTCGACGGCACTCTGTGACGCTGAGACCGGAACTGCCTCAACCGAACGAAGCAGTGCCGCCAGATCCGTAGTGAATGCCGGGGCTGTTGCAAGAACGACAAGAACGAGAACAACTGAAACACGTTTGAGCATTTATGGCTCCTCCTTTTCGGTCAAAAGCCTAGGTCCGAGTTTGAAGAAAGTCAACGACCCCAGGCAGAAAATATTGCGACTCATTGAAATTTCATCTGAGGATGAGCGTGCTCATCCAGAGCGGGGAGCGGGTTTGATTTTCTAGAGTGCCATTCAAATTGGAGCGCCCCCGTCGAAAATCAAATCCGGTCCACGCTAGCTATGGATCGCCCTCTTCTCCACCGCCATCGCAGCCTCCTTGACGACCTCCGAGAGGGTGGGATGGGCGTGGCAGGTGCGGGCAAGGTCCTCGGCCGAGCCGCGGAACTCCATTACGGTGACGGCTTCGGCGATCAGCTCGGACACCCGCGGTCCGACCATGTGCACGCCGAGGATTTCGTCGGTTGCTTTGTCGGCGAGGATCTTGACCATGCCCTCTTCCTGGCCGAGGCTTTTGGCGCGCCCGTTGGCCCGGAACATGAATCGCCCGGTGTTGAAGGCGATGTCGGCCTCTTTCAGTTGGGCTTCGGTCCGTCCGACCATCGCCAGCTCGGGGTCGGTGTAGACCACGCTCGGAATGGTGTCGTAGTTGACGTGCCCCGGCTTGCCGGCCAGGATCTCCGCGACGGCGACGCCTTCGTCCTCGGCCTTATGAGCCAACATCGGGCCGTGGACCAGGTCACCGATGGCGTAGACATTCGCGACGTTGGTCCGGAAATGGTCGTTGATAACTACCCTGCCGACGGAGTCGATCGCAACGGCGACGGATTCCAGTCCGGTATCGGCACTGACCGGGCGCCGACCGACGGCGACCAGCACCGTGTCGATCTTGAGATCCTCGGTCTCGCCCTTGGCGTTTTCGACTGTCACCTTGACGCCGGTCTTGAGGACCTTGGCCGCCGTGACCTTGGTTGAGAGACGAATATCCAAGCCTTGGGAGGCCAACGCACGTTGGAGGGCGCCGGCGATCTGCTTGTCGGCAAAGGGCGTGATCTGGGGCAGGAACTCGACCACTGTAACGTCAGCGCCGAGGCGGGCCCAGACCGAACCCAACTCCAGTCCGACGGCGCCTGCGCCGACGACAAGCAGGCTCTTCGGGACCTTGGTGAGGTTCAAAGCCTCGGTCGAACTGATGATGCGCTTGCCGTCGAAGGGCATGAAGGACAACTCGACTGCGGCAGAGCCCATCGCCAGTACGACGGCGCCGGCATTGATCTCGGTCGTGCCGTCGTCTCCATGCACGGTGACGACATCGGCGGCCTTCAGTTCGGCTTTGCCCGTCAGGACGGTCACCTTGTTCTTCTTCATCAGCATGGCGACGCCGCCGACCAATTCCTCGACGATCTTGGCCTTGCGGCCCTGCATCGTTTCGATGTCGATCGCGGGTTTTCCCACCGAGATTCCGTGGTCGGAGAAGTGGTCCCGGGCGGCGATCAAGAGTTCGGAACTCTCCAGAAGGGCCTTCGAGGGGATACAGCCGACGTTGAGGCAGGTGCCTCCCAGGGTCGGGTTCTTTTCCACCAGGGCGACCGTGAGGCCCAGTTGGGCAGCGCGAATGGCGGCGACGTAGCCCCCGGGACCGGCGCCGATAATGACGACATCGTAGCGTTCCATCGTCACACCTCCAGCATCAGACGCTCAGGATTCTCGACGCAGTCGACGATGCGCTTGAGGAAGGTCACAGCCTCTTTGCCGTCGATAATGCGGTGATCATACGACACGGCCAGGTACATCATCGGCCGGATGACGACCTCGTCGCCGACTGCGATCGGCCTCTTTTTGATTGCGTGCATGCCGAGGATGGCGCTTTGTGGTGGGTTGAGGATCGGCGTCGAGTTCATCGAGCCGAAGATGCCGCCGTTGGAGATCGTGAAGACGCCACCCGAGAGGTCGCTCAATTCCAGGGTGCGATCCTGCGCGTTCTGGGCCAGCCGTTTGATCTCGGACTCGACACCGGCAAAGGACAGGGTGTCGGCATCCCGCACGACCGGGACCACCAGCCCTTTTTCGGAACTGACGGCGACGCCGATATCGTAGTAGTGGTTCTGGACGACATCCTCTCCGTCGATCCAGGTGTTGACTTCCGGCACGGTCTTGAGGGCCTCGACCGTTGCTTTGAGAAAGAAGGACATGAAGCCCAGACCAACGCCGTGCTGTTCCTTGAACTTCTCTTTGTATTCGGCGCGGAGAGCGATGACCCGGCTCATGTCGGCCTCGTTGAAGGTCGTCAGCATCGCTGTGGTTTGTTGGACCTCGACCAGGCGTTCGCCCAGCCGGCGCCGGAGCCGGGACATCGGCGTGCGGGTCTGGCGTTCGCCCTCGCTTTGGGCCCGCGCCGGTTGAGATGCTGCCGGGGCAGGAACAACGAGTGCCTCGCCCGGCTCGATCCCTTGTTCCATGAAAGCGAGAACATCGCCTTTGAGGATGCGGCCGTCCTTGCCGGTCCCCGGAATCTGCGAGGGGTCGAGGTTGTGTTCAGCGACCAGACGCCTCACGGCGGGGGAGAGCCCGTCGAGAGACGGGGCGGCCTCTGCAGGAGTCTCGGGGGATTCAACGGCTGTGGTGGCTGCCGGGGAGTCGGCGGCTGCAGCCGAGGTATCGATCGTTCCCACAACCTGGGCGATCTGCACGACCTCGTCGGGAACCGCAATGGTCTTCAAACGCCCCGTGGCTTCAGCTGCGACCGTCATCGTGATCTTGTCGGTCTCGAGTATCAGAAGCGGCTCGTCGATCCTGGCGATGTCGCCGTCAGCGATGACCCACTCGACCAACACGCCCTCGGAGATGCTCTCTCCGACCTGGGGGATTGTGATGTCTACGATGCTCATGATGTACTCCCACTACCGATCGCCCGGCGAACAATCTGCTCCTGTTCCTCTCGGTGGACCCTTGAAGATCCCGTGGCCGGAGACGCCGAAGGAGCTCTGCCGACGTATCGGATCGGATGATCGGGGAAAAGGGCTTCGAGGCGTTGTCTCATGAAGGTCCAGCCTCCACGATTCTCAGTTTCTTCCTGAACCCAGCAGATTTCCTTTGCGCCGGCATAGGGCTTGGTGATGGCCTGCAACATTTCGTCGTTGAAGGGATAGAACTGTTCGACCCTGATGACCGCCACTTCTTCCTCTCGCCCAAGACGTTTTCGGCCGTCGATCAAATCGTAGTAGACCTTGCCGGAGCACAGCACCATGCGTTGGGGGTTCTCTGGGGGGTTGGGATCGTCCAGAATCTCCGAAAAGTGCCCGTCGATCAGGTCGGCCACTGGGGACACGACATCCTTGTGGCGCAGGAGACTCTTCGGCGCCATGATGACCAGAGGACGGCGGAAAGAACGCTTGAGCTGGCGCCTGAGGACGTGAAAGAGCTGCGCCGGGGTGGTCAGGTTGCAGACCTGGATGTTGTCTTCGGCACAGGCGGCCAGGTAGCGCTCGAGATAAGCATTGGAGTGTTCCGGTCCCTGACCTTCGTAGCCGTGTGGCAGGAGCATAACGAGGCCGCAGGCGCGTTCCCACTTGTCCATCGCCACAGTTATGAACTGGTCGATGATCACCTGGGCGCCATTGGCGAAATCGCCGAACTGAGCCTCCCAGAGCACCAGCATGTTGGGTTCGACCAGCGCGTAGCCGTAGTCGAAGCCGAGAACCGCTGCCTCGGACAACATCGAGTTGTAGGCGCAAAAATCGGCCTGGTCGTCTGAGATGTGGTTGAGCGGGAAGTACTTCTCGCCATTCTTGGTGTCGAACCATCCTGCGTGGCGGTGGCTGAAGGTCCCTCGAATGCTGTCCTGCCCCGAGAGCCGGACCGGCAGGCCTTCGGTCAGCAGTGTCCCGTAGGCCAACAGTTCCGCCAGGCCCCAGTCGACCGAACCGTGGTCCTGTACCGCCTCTAGTTGGGCCGGTAGGCGCCGCTCAATCTTCCGATTGAGGTTGAAATCCTCTGGAACCGTCGTCAGCGCCCGGGCAACCCGGACCAGGGTCTGATGGTCCACCGCGGTGGGCTCACAGTCGAAACAGTAGGGGCCGTTGAGTCCTTGCCACAAGCTGCCGAAGGCGTGTTCGTCGGAAAATGAAACCGGGCAGGTCTCCTTGACCGCGGCGAAGGCGTCATACAGGCGATTCTTCAGGTTCTGCTCGATCTCGGCGCTTTGCTCGAGGGTCAGATCCCGGTCGCCTTCCAACCTGAGTTGGTACAGCTTCCGGACCGGAGGCCGATTCCGAATCTTTTGGTACATCACCGGCTGGGTGAATGCCGGCTCGTCGCCCTCGTTGTGGCCGTATTTCCGGTAGCAGAGCATGTCGATGATGACGTCGCGGTGGAACTTCTGGCGAAAGCGAAGGGCGAGGTCAACGACGTAACAGACGGCCTCGGGCTCGTCGCCGTTGACGTGGAAGATCGGCGCCTCGATCATCTTCGCGACATCGGTGGGGTAGAGGGTCGATCTCGCATCGCCTGGCGAGGTTGTAAATCCGATCTGGTTGTTGACGATGATGTGAACGGTACCGCCCACCTGATAGCCCTTGAGCTGGGAAAGATTGAGGGTCTCGGCGACCAGACCCTGTCCGGCGAAGGCCGCGTCGCCGTGGATCAACAGCGGGAGAATGAGGCTTCGGTCGTCGGTATCGCCCCGTCGCCGCTGTTTGGCGCGGGTCCGGCCTTCGACCACCGGGTTCACCGCCTCGAGGTGGGAGGGGTTGGCGGTCAGACTGAGGTGCAGCCGCGTGCCGTCAGTGGTGGTGTAGAACGAGGAGTAGCCCCGGTGGTACTTGACGTCTCCTCCCGATTCCGAGTGCGGCTGAATATTGTCCTCGAACTCGTGGAAGATCATGTCATAGGGTTTTTGCAGGATGTTGACCAGGACGTTGAGCCGTCCCCGGTGGGCCATGCCGATGACCACTTCGTCGGCGCCGGTGGTCGCCGCCGTCTCCATGAACTGATGCATTGCAGGGATCAGGCTCTCGGCGCCTTCGAGGGAGAACCTCTTCTGGCCCTGGTAACGGCTGTGAATGAAGCTTTCGAAGAGGTCGGCATCCAGCAGGTGCCCCAGGAGGCGGGTCTTTTCTTCCCGTTCAAACTCACGCCGGTTCCGGCTGGGTTCCATCTCGGCCTGGAGCCATCGCCGGATCTCCCGGTCCTGGATGTGAATGTACTCGATGCCGACACTGCCACAGTAGGTGTCCCTCAAGAATTCGATGATCTTCGACAAGGTGGCACGCTGGGCCATGCCGAGATGCCCGGTGTCGAAAACCCGCTCGAGGTCGGCGGCAGAGAATCCGAATTCCTCGATGGCCAGTTCCGGATCGGGATTCGGACGATCCTCGAGGGGATTGACATCGGCGCTCATGTGGCCGCGGCTTCGGTAGCCGAAGATCAGGCTGGCGACACGAGATTGTGCGTCGTCGGCCTGCGGCCCGGCGTCGACTCGGTCGGCGCCCAACTCGAACCCTGCGAAGAAATGACGCCAGGCTTCGGGGACCGACAGGGGATCGTCAGTCCATCGACCGTACAACTGGTCGACGTACTCCGGGCTCGTAAGAGACGAAAGGGGCGAGGGAATTTGCGAATCCGATGACACCGAGTTCTCCTTGTGCGGCCGTG
>JAUWTC010000341.1 GCA_030609785.1 Holophagae bacterium | reverse complement strand
CGAGGAAGGTCACGGTCCTTGCCGCCCTTGCAGGAGATATCCACGGCATTGCAGTCCTGATCGATGCCGTCTTCGCAGACCTCTGCGGCTCCGGGGAAGATCGACGGATTCTGGTCCCTGCAGTCAGGACCGTCCCAGTCCCGGTCCTGGAAGCCGTCACCGTCTAGGTCGTGCCGAGCTTCGTAGGGTGTGGTTGGCACCATCAGAAAGGGGATGACCCGAGCCAACACTTCGGATGAGCACCGGAGTCCGTCGTGGCTCAGGAGGGGGAACGAAAGATTGGTGGCGCCGTCAAGGCTCGGCGATTCCGGGTTTCTGAGAAACCAGGTGTCGGCGAAGCGCCGTCCGTTGCGCACCGTCAGGTATCGTGTCGTCCATCGCGTGTCCGTCGAAGTCTGGGGGTCAAAGGGCGTCTCGTTGGGCAGCAAGACGTCCTGGAGAAAGTCCGAACCCGGCGTCAGGGCGCAGCACACGGGAAAGCCGTCAAAACAGCGGTCGTAGCTGCAGGCATATGTGCCGTGGAACGGGCCGGCGACATAAACGACCGAATGTACGGCGTAGAACAGGTTGTACTTGACCAGGGTCGCCTGTGCAAGCACGGCCCCGGCCCCGTGCCCCAGAATATTGACCTGGTTGGCGCCGGTGTAGCGGAGTACGGCGAAGATCATCTCCTTGAGGTTATCGGTGCGAAGTTCGAGGCTGGTCAGCTGGTACCCTTCGGCCGGCACGAGATCGAGCATCCACAGCTCGAAGGGGTTGAATCCGCTGTCGAGAAAGGCGCTGTAGACATTGCCTGTGGCATTGCCACAGTTTTTCCCCAGCCAGTCAGAGTGGACTCGTTCGTTGTCGGCAATGAAAATAATCGGCAGGTGTTGAAGCGTTCCCAGTTTCCGAACTTCGGATCCGCCGGCGCCACCAATGACCTGTTTGGGCTGGACGAAATCCGAGGGGAACGCCTGCTGATTCGAGAATGCGATAGTTGGTGTGAGACAGACCATTGCGAGGATGATCCTGAAGAGCATTGGCTACTGTCCTTTGCTCTGCGCCGTCGGCTGGGGATCGAGAACACAGCGAAAACCGATCGTTGGGTCCCGAGTCTCTATGTGGTTGTGTCGCACGTCTGCAGCGATCATATCGTCGATTGCGTTATAAAAACCACCACCCTTGACGTCGGCGAGATCGCCGTCGGTGGTGGCAGTCCACTCACGAATGTTGCCGCCCATATCCAGGAGTCCGTCGGGAGTGGCCCCTGCAGGGAAGCTCCCGACCGGGGCCGGTCCGGCGAAGCCGTCGTCGTGATCGAAGTTGTGCCACGCCTTGGGGCAGTTGGTGTCGCAGAAGTTGGCGCGGGTTCCATCGGGGCTTTCATTGCCCCAGGGATAGCGGCGACCTTCGACACCGCGTGCGGCGAACTCCCACTCGTCGGCGGTCGGAAGGCGTTTGCCCCGCCACCGGCAGTAGGCTTGAGCATCCTCCAGGCTGACGTTGGCGACCGGAAAGCCGGGTTCTCCGCTCCAGAGCTCGGGGAGGGGACGATGGCGAACGGCTTCGACAAAGAGAAGGTAGTCCTCCCATCGGACTTCGGTGCGGTCCATGAAGAAAGGCTTGACCGTCACCCGGCGTTGGACTTCGTCTTCGTACTTCCAGCGCGCGCATGAACCCTCGCCCAGGGCCGGTTCGACGTACTGTTTGCAGATATCGACCCGTTCATCGATTTCCTTGTCGGTCGACCCTGTGGTGAATGCCCCACCGGCGATCCGCGCCATCGACTCCGCACTCGGGCCTGACGGCGGGTCGAGGGTCTCGAGGGCAGGCCCGGGTTCGGTGCGGGCGATCGAAAACGGGTCGAGGTCGAAATCCAGGGTCTCATCGATGATCGTGATCGGTGTCGTTCGAGCCCTCCGGAGCAGGATGCGTCTGATCTCCGCCTGGATGTCACCGGCATTTATCAGGTGGCGACAGTGACCGACCACCTGGTGGAAGCTGTAGCGGGCCTGCGGGCGAAAGTGCATCGCCCGATAGAGGTGCTGTCGCCCCTGGGAATCCACTTGTTCGATTGTCGAGCGAGCGGCTTTGGGTTTTCGCCCCGGCTTCCGCCACCAACGGGCATGGCCCGCTTGAAGCCAGCCGATATCTCCCCACTGCCGTCGACCACTCTCCTGGGCATTGGCCTCGTCACATATTGCTGAGAACTCTGCAACCGACAATTCAGTCGATAGCTCCATTGCCGCTTGTGGTGCACGGACGTGGAGGAAACGCATCTGTGCCTTACGGGTGAAGAGGTGAGGATGCTCGTCGAAAAACCACCGTTGCTCCTCAGTCGTTGGCTGAGTTCGTCCCGCAATGTCCGCGACCAGAGCGTCACGGGCTGATACCCCCGGCTCGATCTCCAATCCCCGTTGGGCGACCTCGTGCTTCAACAGAATCTCCTTCACAAGTTCGGCCAGGATGTCCTTCGGTGTAGGCGGGATCGGTTCGGAACCTGTGTCGCCAAATGGCCCAGACTGCCGGCTGAGGTTGAGCAGAAGATCGAAGCTCTCTCTGGAAATGGATGTCGAACCGACTGTAGCGACGATCGGTTCATCGGTGGGGTGCTCGGAGGGGCCGCAACCGGTGAGACCGAGGACCACCAAGGCTGCGAATCGGAGAAGCCGGCTTCCGGACGGTGGTCGATGCCGGGCGGTCATTCTTCGGCGAGCCGGGCGTTGAGGTAGGCGGTGGCTCGAGGCAACAACGCATCCCAGAGTTCCTTGGCACGGTCCATCGGGAGGTCGTACCGCTGGACCAGTGGAATCTTCCTCAAGGGCGAGGTGAAGAAGAAGGTACTGAATCCGATCAGGCAGAAGGGCTGGTGTTTGAGCTGCGAGGTGATGTGCAGTTTTTCGAGAGTCTTGCTGCCGCGATCAAAGCCCAATTCTTTCAGCATCGCGATCTTCTCCTCGCGGCCGATGTCGAACAGAACGGGCCGGAGAAATCTGAGTCCGTGGGAACTGATCAAGGGCTTGATATGGGCGGAGAACTCGGGGTGTTGGATGAAGACCTGGGTTTGGTCGACTGATGCGCCGTCGCTGATCTCTTCGATATCGTTGTTCTTGGCATAGAGAATCAACTCGGTCACCGAGGCCATCTTGCAGCCCATGTCGACGATCAGTGGGCTCCGATACTCCCGCCACAGAGCCTTGAAATCTTCAAGGATGGTCTGCATCAGGGGTTTGGTGTTGATCAACGAATCGATGATCCGGTCGGCGCCGAATCTGTCCTTCATCTCGGAAGCTCTGCGGAGGCTACCCTGCGTATTGACGCAATAGCCGTTGTTGAAGGTCAGGAGGTGGGCTTCGCGGTGGGTCTTCATTCGCTCGACGACCTCGAGTGTCGAGTCCAACCCGCCGGAAAAAAGGAGAACGAACTTCTTCCCGGTCTCAAGCGTCGGCGAAGCGCTTGGCGTAGCGGTGTGAGAGTTCATCGTCCGGCGATCCTCCTTGTTCAGGCCTTTTCGGACGTGTGAAAGACCGCATCGACGCGGGTTTTGATGAAACGCTGAAAAAGCAGGGCCAGAGCCCGGGCGTATCGCGGCACATCCGATGGTCGACGAAGCATGGTCAGATGGCGCCACACAATGATGGGGCGAAGGTAGAACGAAAGATAAAACTTGCGGAACAACGTCTCGAGTTTTTCCCGTGACAGGCCCTCAGGGATGAACACCGGTTGCCAGAAGGTGTAATCCTCAAGGTTGTCGCTGACGCTTTCGCCGTAGTTCCGGAAGATCTCGAACTGTGGGGCGCCGGGCAGAGGCGTGTTGATCTGAACGGTGATATCGGTCAGGGGCAAAGAACGCGCAAAATCGATCGAATCCTGGATCGTCTCTTCGGTCTCGGTTGGGTGGCCGACCATGAAGAATGCCTTGGGATGAAGGCCGAGGTCGGCCGCGGAACGTGCGACTTCACGAATCTCCTCCTTGGTCACTTCCTTCTTGATGAAATCCAGGACATCCTGATTGCCCGATTCCACACCGATTCGAACCCTCCAGCAGCCGGCTT
>JAUWTC010000051.1 GCA_030609785.1 Holophagae bacterium | reverse complement strand
GCCGGGTTCATCGGGTCTCACATTGCGGACGCCTTCGTCACACAAGGCCATGAGGTCATCATTCTCGACGACCTCTCTACGGGAAGCAAACACAATGTCCCCAACGCTGCCGAGTTGGTGGTCGCAGATATCCGGTCTGATGACGCCGCTCAACTCCTGCACGATCGCAAGATCGATGTCTTGGTCCACCACGCGGCTCAGATGGACGTCCGACGCTCGGTCGAGAATCCTGTCTTCGATGCCGACGTCAACCTTCTCGGCCTCCTCAACCTGCTCGAGGCCGCCCGAAAGACCGGAGTCCGCCAGGTGATTTTTGCATCGACCGGCGGGGCGATCTACGGCGAACAGGACGTACACCCAGCCGACGAAAACCACGCCGCCCAGCCCGTCTCGCCTTACGGAGTTGCCAAGTTGGCCGGCGAGCGCTATCTGTACTTCTACCACTGCCAATATGGGCTGGACGTGACTTGCCTGCGGTATGCCAACGTCTACGGCCCACGCCAGAATCCCCACGGGGAGGCAGGTGTGGTCGCGATCTTCATGCACAAGCTCCTCCGCGACGAGCAGTCGGTGATCAACGGTGACGGAAAGCAGAGCCGGGACTACGTTTTCGTCGGCGATATCGTTAAGGCCAACGTCGCAGCTCTCCGCCACCCCGGTTTCGAGATCTTCAACGTCGGGACGGGGATCGAAACCGACGTCAACCAGCTCTTTTCCGAGGTCCACCGCTCCCTGGGCGCCGGAGCGCCGGCGATCCACGGTGATGCCATGCCCGGGGAACAGCAACGGTCCTCAATCTCGTCGGCAAAGTTACGCGATCAATTGGGCGTGTCTCCCGACACCCTCTTCGCCGACGGGATCAAGCAGACGGCGGAGTGGTTTAAAAAAGCTGGGAGGTAAGACATGAAGAGAATTGAACCGCCAAGACGCAAAGGCCGCAAAGAAAACGCAAAGAAAGTATTGAAGTTAAAACACTTTGCGTTCTTCGCGTCTTGGCGGTTCAACTGCGTTCTCGTGCCGTCCATCGTCACGATGCGGGGCAGGAGCCCCGCGCTCCCGCTCTCAATACCTCATTTCTCCTCTTCGTGTTCTTCGTGTCTTCGTGGTTCAACTGCGCTCCCGTGCCGCCACCCTTCCTGTTCGTGACCCCTCCCACTCGCAGGTATACTCAAAATTGGTCAATTTGATGGGACTACCGAAAATCATCATCACCGGGGCTTCGGGTTTCGTTGGGCGCCTACTTCTGGACGAAATCAAAGAGAGTTTCCACGTCTATGCGTTTGCCCGCCGCTCCCAAGCCGAGTGCGGTGCACCTGAGCACCCCAATATCGAGTGGATCCAGGTGGATATCGGGGACCTCGAACCTCTCACCACAGCGTTTGAAAGAATTCGCGACCAAGGCGGGGCTGAAGCCCTGATCCACCTGGCCGCCTACTATGATTTCACCGGCGAGGAGAATTCCGAATACCAGCGTACCAATGTGACCGGGCTCCGCAATACCCTCGAGCTTTCTCTCACGATTCCCTTGCGCCGCTTCATTTTTGCGAGCTCAGTGGCCGCCTGTCCCTTCCCCTCTCCCGGGGAATCCATCGACGAAACCACCCCACCACTGGCCAACAATGTTTACGCACGCTCCAAGAAGGCGGGCGAGGAGATGATTGACGAGTACCGAGACCAACTCCCATCCTGCATCGTGCGCTTTGCCGCCTTGTACTCGGATTGGTGTGAGTACCCTCCACTCTTCAGCCTCCTGAATTCTTGGTTCGCCAATGGTTGGAACGCTCAAATGCTGGGCGGCAACGGCGATTTTGCCATCCCATTTATGCACGTGCGCTGTGCGGTTTTCTTTCTCAGAAACCTACTGGCCAACCTGGACGTTCCAGAGTCCGGAGAGGTTTTCATCGCGAGCCCGGACGGAGCGGTCAGCCAACGGGAAATCTTCGATGCCGCCACCTTTGCCTTTTTTGGGGTACAAAGAAAGCCGTTCCTCGTGCCCAGGCTGATCGCGCGATTGTGGTTACACCTTCAGGACCGCGGCGGTCAGATCCTCGGTGAACGTCCCTTCGAACGACCCTGGATGGGACGCTATCTTGATCGACAACTGTTCATTAACGCGGACCGGTCTCGCAGGCGTCTGGAATGGGCCATCCGGCCCCGCTTCGGGTTGCTCCGCCGTATACCATTCCTGGTGGAGAACTACAGAACCCGGCCGGTGCATTGGAACGAAATCAATCATGCTGCCATGAAAAAGGAGGACCCAGGCCATGGCCTGATGATCCACTACCTGCTCGAGCGACATCAAGAAACCATTTGCCGCCGACAAACCGACGCTCTCCTTCACATTCGCGCTCAAGATTGGTTGGGAACATACGATCAGTTTAGTGTCGAGGAACTCTCCGCACGGGTTCGGTCCTGTATCCAGAATCTCCGCCGCACGATTCGCACACGCGAGATGAACCCGATCGGCGGCCACTGCCGGGAGGTCGCCCGCGAGCGATTCGAGGAGAATTTCACGGTCGATGAGGTCATTGCAGCCTTTGCATGTCTCGGGCGCATCTCGATTGGGGTCCTTTGCGAAGATCATCTCTCCAAAGGTCTCGAACAGCCCCTCACCGACCGGATCACTATGGCCGTGCGGTTCTGTATTGATGAGGTTCAAGACGAATTCGAGATTCTCACGGCAGCCGGCGACCAACCCTTGGATGGGAACAGACTCGAATTAACCCCGTCATCTGACGAGTGTACGACGGATTCCTGCCGCTAACGTTGAGGTTTTCAGCGGCCCAGCATAGAAAAATTCAACGTTGATATCCTATCCATTTCACGGGACTTAGCAACCCAAACCAAAAAATACGGGAAACTCCGTGTTGCAATTTTCAGCATTCGGCCCCATATTGATTTTGGAGGCCAAGGCGTATGTCGTCGAAATACCAACAAGTTCCATAAGAATCTCAAGTTGGCACAATACCTGCACCGAGTGCCGGCTGACCGCCCTGCCGAATGGGGCGGCGGAGGGATGCGATGTCAATATACGGATTGCTGTTCGACCAGACGATGTGCATCGGTTGCGGCGCCTGTGAGCAGGCGTGCCAAGCCGAGCACGATCAAGAACCACACAAAGTGACCAGGCTCGACGACAACTCTTACAACTGGGTCCAAGACCTGGGAGACGACGTCTACAGCCGCCACTTCTGCATGAGCTGCGAGGACCCGACCTGTGTGTCGGTGTGCCCCGTGGCGGCCTTCACCAAGACCGAGTTGGGACCGGTCATCTGGGATGAAAGCAAGTGCATGGGTTGTCGTTACTGCATGTTGGCCTGCCCATTCGAGATTCCGAAGTTCGAATGGTACAGCGTGAATCCCCGAATCGAAAAATGCGACATGTGTATCCATCGGCTCAGCGAGAGACTGCCGACCGCGTGCGCCTCCATCTGCCCTACCGGTGCAACGACCTTCGGTCTGCGTGAAGACCTTCTTCGAGAAGCTCATCGGCGGCTGGACGAAGATCCCGAGCGCTACACCGGTCGGATCTACGGCGAGTACGAAGCCGGTGGGACCGCGGTGTTGATGCTCCTCTCAAGAGACCCGGCCGCTTCAGGTCTCCCTGCGAACGTGCCTCAAGAATCTCTCCCCTATCTCACATGGAATATCCTCGAGAAGCTCCCCCAAGTCATTCCGGTATGGGGCGTCTTCCTCGGCGGCATGTACTGGCTGACCGACCGCAAGAACGCCGTCGCGGATATAGAGGGCTATAAGAGGGAGCACGACGATGACTAAGTTCACAATACCCCGTATCACCTTTTGGCGTTGCGTCACCGTATTGCTTGCCGTTCTCGTGGCCGGAATCGTCGTTCGACGTTTCTCATTCGGTCTCGGCTCCATTTCGAATCTTCACGACGGCATGCCGTGGGGCCTGTGGATCGGTTTCGACCTCCTGTGCGGCGTAGCCTTGGCCGCCGGCGGATTCACCATCACCGCAATCGTCTTCGTCTTTCATCTCGAAAAATACAAGGTTCTCGTCCGCCCAACGATCTTGACGGCGTTCTTGGGCTACCTGATCGTCATCGGCGCATTGCTCGTCGACCTGGGTCGACCGTGGAACATCTGGCATCCGATGATTTTCTGGAACCCTCACTCGGTGATGTTCGAGGTGGGCTGGTGCGTGATGCTCTACACGACCGTGCTGTTCCTGGAGTTCCTGCCTTTCGTGTTGGAGCGATTCGGAATCCACAGACCACTTCGTCTCTGGCACCGTTATCTGACCCCGGTGTTAGTGCTCGCGGGCGTACTGCTGTCGACAATGCACCAAAGTTCCCTCGGCACGCTGTATGTCATTGCTCCCCAAAAACTCCACGCCCTCTGGTCCACCCAGGCTCTGCCCATCTTGTTCTTCGTCTCGGCCATCCCTCTGGGTCTCGCGATGGTTTCGGTCGAATCGTATCTATCGCTCCGAGCCTTCGGCAAACGCCTCCATCCGGAGATTCTGCGTGACGTCGGCAAGGCCACCGCGGTCATGCTCCTGTTCTACCTGACGATCCGGATCGAGGACATCATCGTACGCGGGGAATTCGGCAACATATTCGCCTTCGATGCCGCGTCATGGTTCTTCCTCGGGGAATTCGTCATCGGCGGCCTCGTCCCCATGTTCCTGCTCTTCCGGCGAGACATTCGAGAAAACCCCCTGGCACTGATGGGAACCCAGGCCCTGGTCGTCCTTGGAATGATCTTCAACCGCATGAACGTCGCAGTAACTGCCTTCCAACTCGGCACCGGAGCGGATTACATCCCGTCCTGGATGGAGTTCGTTCTGTCCATCGGTATGGTTGCCATCGGCATGATTCTCTTCAGTTATTGCGTCCGCAACCTGCCGGTGTTTGAAGAAGGCCCAGTTGAAGATCCGCGTCCCGCCGATCCCATTGCGGAGATGACCCGATGAGGTGAACGATGCTCAGAAGTGTTGCCGGAAAACTTGCTCTGCTCCTGACAGTGACCTTGGCGGTGATCTTCGGCGTCAGCGCATGGCACAACTTGAGAATCCAGGAGAAAAGCGCCACCCAGATCAGCCTCCTCAACGCGACCCAGCTCGCCGACGTGCTGGTGGGGGCAACACGTGAGGCGATGATCATAAACGATCGTGAAGCGATCCAAGCCACTATGGACACACTGGCCGGCCAACGTGATATTGAACGCATCCGCTTTATCAAGAAACGCGGCCAGATCGCCTTCTCTACAGATCGGTCCGAAATCGGTACGACCTTGGAAATGCGTACCGAACAGTGCATCGCCTGCCACCAGAAGGTCCAACCTCCGGAGGTTCTGCCGACACAAGACAGGGCCCGCATCATCGTCCGCAACGGCCATCGTTTTCTCGGTGTCACCCAGACCATCCGAAACGAAACCGCTTGTTCCAACTCCGGTTGCCACGTCCACCAGCCGGAGGATCGCCTGCTGGGGGTAATTGACATCAACCTTGACCTCGGCCCCGCCGACGAGGCCCATCAAGAAAGTGCCAACGAACTTCTTATCTCCAGTCTGCTTGGAATCCTCGGGGTCGTCGTCGTGACTCTGTGGTCGGTCCGCCGAATGGTCCACCGCCCGGTGCGAAAGCTGATCAAGGAGACCAGAAAGCTTGCAGAGGGCGACCTAGGGGCCAGAGTTCCTGAGATCTCCCAGGACGAACTGGGTATCCTGGCAAAAACCTTCAACAGCATGGCGATGGACCTCGAAACCGCCCGTAGAGAACTGATCGAGTGGGGCCAAACGCTCGAGACCCGGGTCGAGGAAAAGACCAATGAACTGGACCGAGCCCAGGACCAGATCATCCAGGTGGACCGCATGGCCTCTCTCGGCAAGCTGGCCGCTGTCGTCGCCCACGAAATCAACAATCCCCTGGCAAGTGTGGTCACCTACGCAAAGATCATCATCCGCCGTCTGAAAAGGCAAGGAGACCTGACGGACGAATGCACGGAAAACCTCGAGTACCTGGAGTCCATCGCCTCGGAAGCGAGTCGGTGTGGCGAGATTGTCTCCCAGTTGCTGGCCTTCGCCCGCCGCAGGGGAGGTGAGTTCAGCCCTGCAGATGTCAACCAGATCGTCGAGAAAGCCCTCTTCCTGATCAACCACCAACTCGAGATAAACGGAGTCGAAGCCAAGACCGATCTCCAACCCGATCTCCCCTCGATCATCGCGGATCAGGCTCAGATTCAGCAGGCATTGATGGCTCTCCTGATCAACGCCACTCAGGTCTTGGACCAGGGCGAAAACATCACGCTGATCACCCGAGCTGTCGACCGGGGTGTAGAAATCACGATCTCCGACACGGGGCCCGGAATGTCGGCCGATGTCGCTCGTCACGCCTTCGAGCCCTTCTTCACCACAAAGGACCAGGGCGATGGCGTTGGGCTCGGCTTGTCGGTGGTCTATGGCATCGTCGAACGGCACGGGGGGCATATCGACCTCAAGACGGCCCCGGGTGAAGGGTGCCATTTTACGCTCTTCCTTCCCGACGAACCATCTCAGCAAGGTGAGGATATACGACCATGAAGCAACGAATGCCATGTCTGCTGATCGTCGATGACGAGCTTCACGTTCGCGAATCTCTCGGCCACTGGTTCACCGAGGACGGATATGAGGTGGCGACCGCCTCGAGCGGCAAGGAAGCTCTCGCTGTTCTCGGACGCCAACACTTCGACGTCGTCATCACAGACATCAAGATGCCTGGAATGGACGGCATCGAATTGCAGCGGCACATCCATGAAACCGATCCGGATGTTGCAGTGCTCGTCATCACGGCCTACGCCTCGGTTTCGACTGCGGTTCAGGCCCTCAAGGACGGGGCCTACGACTACCTGGTCAAACCCTTCGACCCCGAAGAACTGTCGAGGGTTGTGGAAAAGGCCTGCGAGAAGATCCGCCTTGCTGAGGAGAATGTCGCCCTCAAGCAACAGATCGCGAGCGCCGCACCGAAGTTGATCATTGGTGCAAGCCGCGAAATGCAACGAGTCATGGAACTCGTCGAGTCCGTGGCCGCCACCGATGCCACGGTTCTCGTACGAGGGGAGTCGGGCACCGGAAAGGAACTCGTGGCCCGCCTCATCCACATGCAAAGTCCCCGAGCCTTCGGACCCCTCGTCGCCGTCAACTGCGGCGCCCTCCCCGAAGGCATTCTCGAAAGCGAACTTTTCGGGCACGAAAAGGGATCGTTCACCGGCGCCGCGGGTCAACGAAAAGGCAAACTCGAACTGGCCGACGGGGGCACGCTCTTCCTCGACGAGATTGGTGAGATCCCCGCCAAGGTCCAGGTGGAGCTGTTGAGGGCGCTCGAGGATCACAAGATTACTCGGGTCGGCGGAACCCAGGAGATCAAGATTGATTTCCGAGTCATCTGCGCCACCAACCGGGACCTCGAGGAGGCGGTCCGGCAAGGGACCTTTCGGGAGGACCTCTACTACCGAATCAACGTCTTCGAAATCGATATCCCGCCCCTGCGCGATCGACCGGAGGACATTCTGCCCATCGCCGAGCACTTTCTTGAGAAATTCTCCTCGGCAATGGGTCGCCGTGTGACGGGCCTTTCACCGAGTGCCCGCATGATGGTGCTCAAGTATCAGTGGCCCGGCAACGTGCGCGAACTCGCGAACGCCATCGAGAGGGCCCTGGTCGTGTGCCGTGGGAAGGAAATCGAACCGCAGCACCTGCCGATACTCAGCCGCAGCACCTCCCAAGATGGTGGAGATCCCGACGATCTTTCGATGCAGGCCATCGAAAAGAAACACATATTGAGAGTCCTCAAGTTGAATGAGTTCAACGTCACTCACACGGCAAAAGCGCTGGAGATCGACCGGGTCACGCTGTACAACAAAATGCGCAAATACGGAATTGAAAGACCGACCGGATAGGAGATGAGTTGTGTCTCAGTCCTGGCAGGTCGAGTTGGTGGCCATCGGTTCGGTAGTCCCATCCACTTTGGCACATCTGCGCGAAGATCTCGCGGGCATACTCGCCTGCCCGGTTTGGATCGCGACCTTTCATGTCGACCCAAAGCCCTTTTTCGATCCCCGACGCCGGCAATATGGAGCACACTCGATTCTCGAGCGTCTCCTCCAGCCCCCACCCGAGGAGAACGTGCACAGAATCGGAATCACCGAGTTGGATCTCTTCCTGCCGGTATTCACTCATGTCTTCGGCGCCGCACAACTGGGTGGGCCGGTCGGCGTGGCATCACAGTATCGCCTCCGCCCGGAATTCGAGGGGGATTTCCCCGACCAAATACGCCTGAAGCAGCGGCTCCTCAAAGAAGTCCTTCACGAGTTGGGACACACTCTGGCCCTGGTCCACTGCAAAGTGCCCTGGTGCGCGATGGGCGCCTCCCGCCTGCCCGAACACGTGGATCTCAAGGACAGCTCCTTTTGCAACCCCTGCGCCGACCGAATCGGCGTGCCGAGGAATGAACTTGGACTATTTACCGAAAACCCGTAGAGGAGGAAATATGAAAAATGTTCGCCATCTCGTCCTGATTGTGATGATCGCCGGCGCCGCCGGGGCCGTCCTGTATGCCGACGAGGCCACAGAAATGACAGACCCCGTCCCGGATATGGTAACGATCGGGAGCATCGGTCACTGGTTCTCGCCGGTTGACTTCCCCCACTCCATGCATGCCGAAATCACCGGAGACTGTGAGAGTTGCCATCACCACAGCGACGGCGAGGCGGTCGAGTGCTCAACCTGCCACCAGGAGGCTTTCGACGCCACCTCGCCCGAAGTGCCCCCAATCAACGTGGCCTACCACCTCAACTGCATCAACTGCCACCAGGAGGCCGACGCTCCAACCGGCTGTGAGGACTGTCACAGCCGTGCCGCCCTTCCTGAGGGACCTGAGTTGGCCAAGTAGCTGCCGGCTTCTCGGCCGAGGTGACCGATGCGGGCCGGAAGGCCCGCATCGGTTTATTAGGCGGTACGAGAACGCAGTTGAACCACGAAGGCACGAAGATCACTAAGGAAACACAAAAGGGGATAGTTGGGAATCAGAGTGGGAGCGCAGGTAGGAACCGGCACGCCGGCCGAAGGCCGGAGGAACCGTTAGGTTCCGCACCCGAAGGATGCAGTGCGGCCATCGACCTGCATCGTGACCTCGGGCGGCACGCGAACACATTTCCTCTCGCAAAGAACGCAAAGGAAACACAAGGGATTATTATTTCTCTCATCTTTGCGTGCTTGGCGATCTTTGCGAGAGAATTGTCTTCTTGCCTTGCTTTCCAGCTTTCCAGACTCCTGGCCTCCCAGCTTCCTCAACAAGAAAAAGGGGGCTTTTGCCCCCTTTAGCCCCCACCAGTTGTTGAGTACTCAGCTGATGTATTCCTTCTGGAATTCGTCCCAGCCCTTGTCGTCGAGGGCCAGAGCCGCTCCGACAACCGGATGGGCGCCATCAGCAAGAGCCGCTCCGACAGCATTCGGCGCAGACTCAACCGCCAAGAAGTCACAGAATCGCTGTGTCTCCTGGCGCATCCAATTCACTGCCCTCCCACCAACGCGCATACTCTTGAGCGCCTCACCGTGCTCAGTGGGCCAGACGGTTGCGAGCCATCCACTCCCGTACGGGTCCTCTGCGATCGAGGCGGGATCCCGTTCCAGACCTTGGTTGGCGACAACCACCGTACCGTCGATCGGCGACGCAATCTTGAGTTGCCGGCCACCATGAAACACGGTCGCCAAGGTCTGTCCCTTGAAAACTTTTCCTCCGACCTCGGGCAATTCCACTCGGTCGATGTTTCCAATTGCCTGGGTCAGGAGTTCGTCCATGCCAACCGTCAACTCACCAAGGGATGTCAGCCGAGCCCACGAATGCTGCTTGCCGAGGAACAGGCCCTGCGGCAACCGAATGTCCGAAAATGCCTTAACGGCAACGAGATCGCCAACTTCCTTGCGGTGTCCCATCCGGACCTTGACAATGTCGATGGTGATGAAGAGAACGATGGTTGCG
>JAUWTC010000178.1 GCA_030609785.1 Holophagae bacterium | reverse complement strand
TGTTCCAGCAGATCTTCGAAGACCTTGCGGCGAGGGTCGGACCACGAGTAGAGACGGCCTTGGTGATCGGCATCCCACTCGGATCGGTCGAGGGCAATATGGGTCGCTCCGAGGGTCTTCAGTTTCCTTGAGAGGTCGGCCGCTGTCCCTCCTGATCCGGTCAGAACCTCGGCGATGGGGATGTCCGCAAAGGCGCTGAACCAGATGGGTTTCCCGGCGTAGTAGGGGCGCTTGAAGCCGACCAGGACGGCGCCTCGGACCTCGTCATGGGTGTTGAGCCAGTCCAGGGCGTCAAAGCCGACGACTTCTCTTTTGAGAAAAGCTTTTCGCCCCTCAAGACCGATGAAATAGCTGAGGGGCTCGGTCAGGGTCCAGCTGCTGATGACGGTGACCGAAAGAGAGGCCAGGGCTGCCGCAGCCACTGCGAAAAGGGCTGCTCGTCTGCGCTCGGCCACGGCGACCAGCGTCCGTTCGATCTCTGGCGCAGCCAGAACCAGGACGACCGCGATGAGGCTGAGCAGGGAGCGGGTCTCGGTGCGGAAGAAATACCAGGCCAGGAGGTGGAAGATCACGAAGAGCTTGAGGAAGGTCTGCGAGCGGTTGGCCGATCGCAGCAGAAGGAAGGGCGCCGCGAGCAAGGGGATGACGCCGGTGTGAACGTCGATCAGGCGGGGCTTGAACACCATGTGGACCACGAAGGTCACCGGGGTGTGCCAGTGCCACGTGGGGATCTCCCATTTCTGGAGGGCGTCTCTGAAGAAAGCCGCCGTCGTGTCGGTCCACATGGGGGAGGGGAAGAGTGTATGGAGGAAGGGGTAGAAGGGGTTGCCGGTGAATACGGCATTCTTGACGAATACCAGCAGCGAGATCAGGCCAATCGGGGCGACCAGGGTCACGACCTGCAGGGATCTCCAGCGCCATTTCCACATCGCCACGACCAGCAGGGGCGCTAATGCCGTGAGGATCATGACGATGGTGTACTTGGTCCAGGCTGCGAGCCCTAAGAGGATGCCCGCCGCGAGAAGGCGGCCTATTGATCCCGATCGCGCCGGATCCTCGTTAAAGTCCAACAACTGGCCCAGGGCCAGCAGAACACACAGGACGAAGAAATTGTCGTTCCATGCCCAGCCGAAGATGATCGCCGCGACCGGCATCGTCAGGTACAGGGCCGGCGCGAACAGACGGTTGGCCTCGGGGGCTATGCGGTCGACCAGCCGTGCGATAGCGAAAAGCACTCCGATCCCGGCCCAAAAGTGGACGGCCTTGCAGGCGATGCCGCCGGCCAGGGGCATGACCAGCAGGTAGATAAAGCTCATCAGCCCCGGGTAGTTGGACTCGACCAGCGAGGGCAGGGGTGCGATCTGGCCGGTGGCAAGCGCAATCTTGGGGATCATCAAGTGGTATTCCATCGCGTCGGTCGAGACGACGGGGGAGACCAGCATCGGGATCAGTTGAACGAGGTTGAGGACGATGATGACCGCCGCCAGGGCGCCGAGTCCTCCCAGTTGTGTGCTGGACGGGGAACGGCCTGCAACAAGGCGGGGCCCTCGCCAGATCAGCAGCGCCAGGCCACCCAGGGTCCACAGGGCGTAGAAAGGGGGACTGACGACTCCGAAGACCCCAGGGATGAAGGTGATCAGGCCGGTGAGGCCGGCGCCGATGACGCCCGCTATGAGCACTCGGTCGGTCGGTTGTTTCCGGGGAAGGAGGCTGAGCGCCGGCAGGGCGCCCCAGCCGGCAAAAGCTGCCGCAAAGACCAGCGCGAACAGGAGAGGCGTCAGATGGTGGGCGGCCTCGGCCAGTGGCGGATTCCCAACGATGTAGAGGGTGGTCAGGATCAGGCCGGCCAACGGCCAGACGGCAATGGTCCGGTCAAAGAGCTTCACCGTCCCGACCCGACGCCCCGAGCCCAGGTGACGGTGGCCGCCATGCCCTGCTCCAGGTCGATCTCGGCTTTCCATGCCAGCGCCTCGGTGACGGCGTCGATGGCCGCTTCCGAGGTGCGGATGTCTCCTGGTTGAGCGGGGGCGCTGTTGACCTCAAAGGTCGACCGGTCCAGACCGAACTGTTTCAGGACTGCATCGCACAACTGATTGACCGTCGTCGCCCGGCCCGAGCCAAGGTTGAAAATGCGGCCGAAGGTCGCCGGATTGTCGATGGCGTCGACCCAGGCTCGGCAAATGTCGCCGACGAAGACGAAATCCCGGGACTGCTCGCCGTCGGAGTGGATGGTGATCGTCTCGCCCCGCAGGGCATGCCCGAGGAAGATGGCGAGAACGCCCTGGTAAGGGTTGTCGAGGGCCTGGCGGGGTCCGTAGACGTTGAACATCCGGAAGGACGTCACGGCCATGGAGTGTTCCGGATCTTCGGCCGCGAGCGCAACGTACCTCTCCGCTGCGAACTTGGTCACACCATAGTGGGCGACGGGGAGGGCGGGGGTGGTCTCCGGCGTCGGAAGGGTTTCGGGGTCGCCGTAGATCATCATCGATGAGGCGTAGAGAAGGCGAGGGGTGCGCTCGCGCCGACATGCCGCGAGGATGTTCAACGTCCCCTCGACGTTGACGGCCAGATCGGCCGCGGGATCCGCCCAAGCCAGTCGGATGGAGGCCTGCCCCGCCAGGTGGCAGACGACGTCGGGCTTCGGGTCGAAGGCCCGAGCGACATCGTCCGCATTGCGAACGTCACCCTCGATGAAGTCGGCACCGGCATTGACGTTGGCGCGTTCGCCCGTATTGAGGTTGTCCAGCACGGTGACACGGAAGCCGCGATCGAGCAGGGTGTCGACCAGGTGGCTACCGATGAAGCCGGCGCCTCCGGTGACCAAAACGCATCTGGGGTTAGCCTGCATATCTCACCAGCTTCCTACTGCGGCCAGCGATGCACCATTCCCAGCGGTGCTTTCTCGCCTCGGGGTGCTCAACGTACGGTCCAGTACGCTTCCGCGCCCCTCGGGTCGAAAACCCCACTGGACAAGGCGCCTCGCCGTCCTCGGAACGAAACCCGGTAAGATATGCAGGCTAGTCATCCATCTCCTCCACGACCCCGTCGGTCCAGGGTTTGAATTCGTCACCGTCGGTCCTGCGGAAATCCCGACGGACCAGAAGCCACTCGAACCAGACGCTCAAGAGGGTGAAGAGATAGCGGCTGCCCTGTTCCTTGAGCAGCAGTTGGCTCTCGCCCGAGGTCCGGTTGCGCCAGGAAATCGGCACGACTTTGAAGGTGTAGCCGCGGACCAGAGCCTTGAGCGGCAGTTCGATCGTCAGATTGAAGTGGGGCGAGACCAGTGGGCGGCACCCGTCGATGACGTAGCGCCGGAATCCCTTGAAGGCGTTGGTGACATCGTTGCATTTCAGACCGAACATTACCTGAATGACGCTGTTGACCAATCGGTTGATGACCAGCTTGAAGCGGGGATAGTCCTCCAGAGTTGATCCGGAGATGAACCGGGAACCAAAGACGCACTCGGCCTCGTCGCGGAGCACACGGTAATAGGTGACGATGTCGCCCGGGTCGTCCGAAGCATCGGCCATCGTGATCACGACGGCGTCTCCGGTAACGGCGTCCAGTCCACACCGAACCGCACGCCCGTAGCCGTTCCGTCCTTCGTTGGTAACCGGCCTGAGGCGGCAGTCGCGATCTGTCCACCGCTTCAGGATCTCAGCCGTTCGGTCGGTTGAGCCGTCATCGACCACGATGATCTCGAAATTGGAGATGCCGGCCGCATCGAGGTGGGTCACCAGTCCTTTCAGGGTCGAGTCCAGATGGCCCTCTTCGTTCCTGGCCGGGATGACCACGGAGAGCTTCATGAGGCGGGGCGGTGCATCCAGTTCTCGACGACCTCTTCGAAGATCTGGTCGAGAGAGCGAGTGATGTCCCATCCGGGCAAACGGCTCTTGAGCTTGTTCAAATTGGAGATGTAGCACATGTGGTCGCCGCGCCGAGCGGTGTCGGAGTAGGTCCAGCGCATCGACTTGCCCGTCAGGGCCTCGACCTTGGCGAAGGCCTCGAGGATCGAGACGGAGTTGGCCCGACCGCCTCCGAGGTTGAAGACCTCACCGCAGCCGGGGTTTTCGAAGAAGGCCTCGACGCAGCGGGCGACATCGTGAGAATGGATGTTGTCCCGGACCTGCTTGCCCTTGTAGCCGAACACCGTGTACTCGCGTTCTTCGACGTTGCACTTGGCCAGATAGCTCAAAAAGCCGTGCAGTTCGACTCCGGAGTGGTGGGGACCCGTCAGGCAGCCGCCCCTCAGGCAGCAGCTCTTGAGGTCGAAATAGCGCCCGTACTCCTGGACCAGGATGTCACCTGCGGCTTTGGAGGCGCCGAAGAGGGAGTGCAGACAGCTATCGATGCTCATCGTCTCGTCGATGCCGTCGACAAAGGCCGGGTCGGCGTAGTCCCAGCGGGTCTCCAACTCATTGAGCGGAATCTCGTTGGGTCGGTCGCCGTAAACCTTGTTGGTCGAGAGATGGACAAAGACCGATTTCGGAACCTCTCGGCGCACGGCCTCAAGCACATTGAGCGTGCCGACCGCGTTGACGTCAAAGTCGTCGAAGGGACGAGAGGCGGCGAGATCGTGGCTGGGTTGGGCTGCGGCGTGGACCACGAGGTCCGGCTTTTCGGCGGCCATAAGGGTCAGGACGCTCTGACGGTCCCGGATGTCCAGTTCGCGGTGAGTGAAATTGCGGCACTCACCTTCGAGCCTTTGCTGATTCCAGCGAGTGTCCCCCGAAGGGCCGAAGAAATCGGCTCGCATGTTGTTGTCGACGCCGACGACGCGCCATCCGAGAGTGTCAAAATGGGTCACGATCTCCGAACCGATCAAACCGCTCGAACCAGTGACGAGAAGAGTAGGCATGCCCATAGGGATATCGTATCGCAGAAACCGAGGCGGTGGACCGCACCGGTGATTGGAGTGACTCTTTTCCTGAGACCAAGTTTAAAAGAACCAACCGCGCGAAGCGCGAATAGCGAGGAGCGTGGCCGGATTGGCCCCACATCGCCAAAAGACAAATCGTGTAATCCAGGGGGCCAATACGGTACGCGTTCCTCGCTCTGGTGAACGGCAATTCAGTCTGTTACAATCGACGATACTGAATGACCATTCAGTGGCGCCGGTTCGCCGGCAGAAACCAAGGGAGGTAGACCGTGAATTGTATCGTCTGTGTGACCAGCGTGCCGGACACGGCCTCGGTGATCAAGATCGGGGACGACGGCAAGCACATCGACGAGACGGGCATCAAGTGGATCGTCTCGCCGTACGATGAATATGCTCTCGAGGAGGCTCTCAAGCTGACCGAAGCCGGTGGCGGCGAGGTAACCGCCGTGACCTATGGACCGGCCCGTTCGGAAGCCGCCCTGAGGGACTGCCTGGCACGGGGCGCCCACAAGGCCATTCATGTGCTTGGAGGCGAGGCCACCCTCGGTGACTCTTTCACCATCGCCAAGGTGCTTGCGGCCGCGCTCAAGGACCAGGAATACGATCTGATCCTCGCCGGCGTTCAGGGCGTGGGAACCGACAACGCCCAGGTTGGTCAGATGTTAGCCGAAATGCTCAACCTGCCGCACGTCTCGGGGATCACATCCCTTGAGATCGACGCCGGCAATCTGACCGCCGGCCGTGAGGTCGAGGGCGGCAAAGAGGTCGTCTCCAGTCCTCTGCCGGCCCTCCTGACCTGTCACAAGGGCCTCAACGAGCCGCGTTATGCCGCTCTCAAGGGCATCATGGCGGCCAAAAGGAAGCCGGTCGACAAGATCGAGGTCGGCAGCCTGGGCATCGACGAAAGTGCGGGCGGCGCCTACAGCATCCGTTCGCTGGAACTGCCTCCCGAAAAGGGCGCGGGAACGATCCTCCAGGGTGAGGATGATCCCGCCGGCGCCGCCAAGGAAGTCGTTCAACTTCTCCGCGCCGAAGCCAAGGCGATCTGAAGGGAGATGATGATGGCTGGAATCCTGGTTTGTATCGAACAGCGAAACGGCGAAATCCGCAAGGCCTCCCTGCAGGCCCTTTCTG
>JAUWTC010000030.1 GCA_030609785.1 Holophagae bacterium | reverse complement strand
TGGCATCCCGACCGGATACTGATGTTGGCCTGCGACCCCGCCACCTGGGCCCGCGACACGGCAGAGCTCCTCAGTAAGGGATACCGGTTGGCCCACCTCGAACTGATCGACCTCTTTCCTTCGACTCACCATGTCGAGGTCCTCTCGGTGCTGGAGACTGGACGTTGAGCGTTGAGCGTTCGAAATCGGTTGTATCCCTGAGGATTTCCTTCGGACAGGTTGGGCCGGCACGTTGACCGACATCACCTCGCGCCAGGCCTCTCTCGACCCTCTCTGGTCATTTGTCGTCGGCATTGTTTCCGCCATCGGGTTGGTCATCGTCAGCAAAATCTCCGCCCCGCCGGTCATTATCGTGACCCTGGGTGTGGCCGGGGCTCTGGCCATGTTGGCCGGATTTCATACAGATGGCCGACGCAGAGCCCTTTTGCTCTTGATGGCCGGCATTGCAATCGGTGGCTGGCGGGGCATGGAGGAGACGAAGCGCCAAGGCACCCTCGACGCGCTGCTCGAAAGCCCTTCCCCCATTGCTCTCCGGGTCCACATGACGGTCCTCGAGGGGTGGTCGCCCAGCCGCTGGGGGCAAACCACCAGGGTCCGGGTCCATGAGGCATGGCACACCTCCCGCCGGGTTGACCTGCCGCGGCGATGCCGACTGGAGGTACGAACCACGGCCAAGGGCATCGGTTTGCCCCAAGCCGGCACCGATATCCGGTCCCTGGTCGCCATAAAGGGCTCGGCCCAAAGGCCGCTGCTGGTCTCCGCTTCGCCCAATCTCCTCGAAACCCTGGGGCCCTCGAAAGGCGCCCCTGCATTGAGGGAGTACCTCGCCGCATCACTGGTCAGGGCCGCGGGCACAGACCCCGGCCGAATCCGGTCAGCCGAATTGGCGGCCGCCCTGGCTCTGGGGCGTCGGGACATGGTCCCCGCACATCGACGGCAGGGTTGGCGAACTTCGGGACTGGGTCACGCTCTGGCGGTCAGCGGCCTGCATGTCGGCATCGTCTCGGGTACCTTCTGGCTGATCGGAGTCATCATCGGGCTCCGGCCGCCGACCATTCGGTGGGCCCTCCTCCTGATGGTCCCGGGCTACACGATCCTGGCCGGCGCAGCACCGTCGGCCGTTCGAGCCTGCTTGATGGTCTGTCTGTACCTGGCGGCTCGCCTCCTTGGACGAGCCGCCATGCCCCTCGGGACCGTCCTGACTGCCGCCTCGGTGATGCTGCTCGTCAGTCCCGGTCTGATTCTCGACCCCGGATTCCAGCTGACGGTCGCCGTCACCGCAGCTCTGATCCGTTGGGCGCCTCCGCTCGTCGAGTGGCTTCGTGGGCCTCGTTGGCTTCGAGGCGTCCTGGCCATCCCGGTCGTCGCCCAACTCGCTGCGGCGCCGATCGTCGCGATTCACTTCAAGACCGCGACCCCTCTGGCCGCCGTCGTCAACTTGGCCATCCCCCTGCTGCTGACCCCGGCCATCCCTCTAGCGGTTAGCGCAGTGATCCTGGCACCGATCTGGCAGGGCGGCGCGGGTTGGGTCCTGGAGGTGATCAGGATTCTGACCGATGCACTCTGGGTGATCGGCGGCCTCGGCAGGCAATGGAACCTGATCGTCCCGACCCTGCCCGGCATCATCCTGTTCCTTCTGGTCGCGACCGGGCTGCCGGCCCTACGCTATGACCGTCTCGGTCGAGCAGCAGGCATCGCCTGGATTACCTTGATCCTGTTGTCGCCGGTCGGCTGGTTCCTTCATCGGGACGCACTCGTCGAGCGGGCCGAGTTGCTCCCGGTAGGAGACGGACTGGCCCTGACCCTGACGACCTCAGGCCGCACCCACCTGTTCGACGGTGGACACTACCGGTCGGAGGCTGCTGAGATGCTGGCCGATACCGGATGCAGACACCTTTTCGCGGTCATCGTCTCCCATGGGGACGAAGATCACGCCGGCGGCATCCGCCGTGTACTCGAAACAACCACGACGGACCGGTTGATCATGCCCTCTTGGCTGATGACGCAACCGGCAATCGTTCCCATCCTCCGGGCGGCACGCCGTGCTGGCACGACAATCTCCACAGTGGCTCGGGGTTCGATTGTCCATTCCGGTCCTTCGAGGCTGGACGTTCTTTGGCCACCGGCCGGCCGCACAAATCTCAGCAACAACGACCGCTCCCTGGTCATCAGGGCACGGACCCCCTCGGGGTCGATCGTACTGACCGGCGACATCGGCTCCGACGTCGAGAGGGATCTTGTACGCACCTCGAACCTGGCTGCCGATGTCCTGTTGGCGCCCCACCACGGTAGCGCTTCATCAACTTCCGGCCGATTCCTCGATGCCGTTTCGCCTTCCCTGGTCCTGATTCCAGCCGGCCCTAAAAACCGGCACAACCATCCACACCAAACCGTCCTGGACCGTCTCTCAGCACGGGATATCCCGTTCATCTACCCGGCCCGGGACGGGCGATGCGGTGTTCTGGCGACCGATGACGGTCAGTGGCAGGCGTATACAGAGGCCCAATGAACGCTCAACGTTCAACGTTCAACGTCCAACTTTGAATTTTGCGCCCGAAGGCTGATGGACATGGAATAGTCGCGGTCGATGCTCAACGGTGAACGCTCACAAATGTCGTGTGTGGAATCACGACACTGTTGGCATCGAACTCCGTCATTCAGACAACCGGTGACCAGAAACGCGTACTTCGGAGTTGAACGTTGGACGTTGAGCGTTGGACGTTCGTTTCGCCTCCCTGTTTCCCTGTCCCCTACTCCCTTTACCCTGTACCCTGAAACCCGAGATTCGCTTCGCCTTTCGGAGCAGTGGGAGAGTGAGTGGAAAACCTCCTGATCATCATGGGACCGACCGCGTCGGGCAAGAGCGGCCTCGCGGTTGAGGTGGCCGAACGGCTGAACGGAGAAATTATCTCTGCCGACGCCTTTGCCGTCTACCGAGGCATGGACATCGGCACCGACAAACCGTCGATCCGGGTTCAGCGGGATATCCCCCACCACCTGCTGGACATCCTTGATCCGACCCAACCCTTCTCAGCCGGTGATTTCGTCAGTGCCGCTGACACGGCGATCACCGGCATTCTCGAGCGCAACCGGTTGCCCATTGTGGTTGGGGGCACCCACTTCTATATCCGCTCCCTACTCTTCGGTCTGTTTCCGTCGCCTCCCCACGACCCCGACTTACGGGCTCGCCTCGAACACGATTGGGACCTGGACAGTCGGGAAGTCTTCCAAAAGCTGGCCACCCTCGACCCCGAGGCAGCGGCTCAAATCGGCCCCGCGGATCGGCAACGAATTCTCCGAGCGCTGGAGGTCCGGGAACTGTCCGGAGAACCGATTTCCACCCATTGGCTCCGCCACCAGAAAGCCTTTCGTTACAATGCTCTCCTGACAGCGCCGCACCGCCTGAGGCCTGAACTCTATGCTAAAATCGATGCCAGAGTTAATGAGATGTTCGCCGGGGGACTGATTGAAGAGGTGACGAGGATCCTCGACTCCGGAACACCGAGCGACGCTCATTCGTTGAAAGCAATCGGCTATCAAGAGGTCGTCAATATGCTGTCGGGCCGATTACATCGAGAAGAAGCCGTCGAAAGGACCAAGAGGTCCAGCAGAAAGCTGGCGAAACGACAACTGACCTGGCTGAGGGGACAACGGGAAGGGCAGCTTCACTGGGTCCCCCCGCTCGAACAGGGCGGCGCCGACACCGTGTGCGAACTCTGGTCGGAATTCCTCGGCACGACCCCACGGGCGAGGGATGAGACCCGAACCGAAATGGAAGAAACAACAACCGATCGTCAACATCGAGGGGACCTCATATGACCAAACCCACAGGCAGCACGATCAATATCCAGGATCCGTTTTTCTATCAACTCCGTAAGGACGAGCGAATGGTCCACGTCTATCTGACCAGCGGAAAACGACTGGCAGGCATTCTCCGGCGATTTGACCGTTTCGCCATTGTCCTGGAATTCCAGGGTCAGGAACAAATCGTGTTCAAACATGCCATCGCCAGCATTTCTGCGGTCCCATCCTCAGAGATAAGAAGCTAGATGCCGGTGGTTGACTTGACCGGCACCCCGAAACGATACCGTCTATGGCCGTCAGTCCTCCTGGGCGTGACGATTCTGGTGAGCGCCGCCTGTCAGACCAGTGGGCCACCTCCGGCCGCAACCTCCGGCACGAAGTTGGCCATCGACGTCCCTTCCCCCCTGACCGGACCAGGACGCCAGCTGATCGACACGACCGAGCGGAAGGCTGTCGGCGGCGCCTGGGGCAACCTTCTTTCCGGAAGGACCGGAGAAGCACAGGCGGCCGTAGCCCGATTCGACAGTCCCCAGGCCGAGTTGCTCAGGCTCCAGATCAACCTGGCCGACGGGGCATCCTCCGAACTTCAGGACCAGCTTGAAGGCTTTGTCGACGAACACCCCCAGTACGCCGCTGGGTGGGCAACCCTCTCGACCACGGCTGAGTCCCAAGGAGACGAATCCACGGCCCTTCAGTCAGCTCGCCGGAGTTCTCGTCTGTGGCCCTCAGGCCCCTTCGCAGAACGGGCGGATGACCTCCAACATCGCTGGGTGAACGACCGGATCGAACGCAGCATCGAGGTTCTGGCGGCGGGGCAACCGATGGAGGCCCTGTCCATCACCGAGCAGGCCTTGGCTCTCGATCCCGACAATCAGTTCGCCCTTCTGACCCGAGCCGAAGCTCTGGTGCGACTCCAGCAAGGCCCGGAGGCCGAGGCTGCTCTCTCCCGACTCGGCGCTCTTCCCGAGGCCTTGATCCTGAGAGCCGAGATGGCTTCGGCCCAGGGCCGCTGGCAGCACGCGATGGATCTCCTTGAAGGACTGCCCGAAGACCACCCCACCAAGGATCGATCACTGCGACGGGCGCAGCTGATGTGGCGGATGTCCATCCTGCCGTCTCATGTCCAAGAGGCTGTCAACTCCGGGGCCGTGACCCGGGAGGAGCTGGCCGTGATCCTCCTGGCAATGGTCCCGTCCCTCGAAGTACGGGCAGGCGGCACCACGCCGCTGATGACCGATATTATCGATCTCCCTTCCCAAAGGGCGATCCTGACCGCCACCCGGTTGAATATCATGTCGGTTGACAAGGTTGCCTTGCTTTTTCATCCACACAGAGCGGTGACCAGAGGCGAGTCCCAAACGGCCGTTGAAACGGTCTGCCACCTTTCGGGATTTGCACCCCCATTGTGGTGCGAAGCCGGGATGAGCCGCGAAAACGGTTGCAACGTGATCGGGGAGCCGGTCAAGGGATCGGACCTGGTCGAGGTCCTCCTCTCCATCGATGTGAGGTCCGACATATGAACCAGGATGTCAACTCCCTGCTGGCGCAGGTCGATCTCTTTTCCGAGTTGGATCACGAGGAGATGGCCCAGGTGGCCGGCGTCGTCCAGTTGCGCTCCCTGGCCAAGGACACAACAATTTTCAACGCCGGCGACCCGGCGGATGCCGTCTACATCGTCGCCACCGGCAAGGTCAAAATTGTCGTCACATCGACCGACGGTCGAGACTTCATTCTGACCATCCTCGGAGCCGGCCAGGTCTTTGGCGAAATGGCCTTGCTCGAGTCGGCGCCGAGATCAGCGGCCGTCATCACCGCTTCACAGGTAGAATTGTTGACGATCCACCGCCAGGATTTCCACAGGCTCCTCGGATCGACTCCCAGCATCTCCAGAAAACTGTTGGCTATCCTGTCGAGGCGATTGCGCAGGGCGAACTCCAAGATGGAGAGCCTGGCCTACATGGACGTAGCAGGTCGCCTGGCCCGGTATCTCTTGGATCTGGCCCGCGATCACGGCCAGAAACTGGGCAACGGCTGGATCGTCGTCCGAAGGCCGACACATTCCGATATCGCCCACTCGATCGGCACCAGCCGCGAGACCGTTTCCCGAATGATCAACGAGTTCGAAGAGGGCTTCGGCCTCGTCAACAAGGGCAAGTTTACGTACATCGCCGAACATCTGTTGGATTGAAGAAAGAAACTGGAAACTGGAAATTTTGAATCCCGAGGAGTTAGAGGATAACGGTGGACATTGTGGACTTGGTGGACTCAGTGGACTGTCCACCTTGTCCAGATCGTCCACTCTGTCCACTTCTAATCGAGTCGAGTCAAAAGTAACGCTTCGCGCTCTTCGTGTCTTCGTGGTTCAATTTATTCTCTTTGCTTCTTTGCGCCTTCGCGTGCGGTTCTCCCTTGAGTGTATTTGCCCTTGGCACCGTCACATGCGGCGACCCAGATCCGGTCGGAAGGCGTTGGCTTGATGGGTGACGGTGAAACTCAAGCCACCATAGGTTTTCTGCACGGCGACCACGTCGAATCGACACGGTTGGTCCCACATTTCGAAGCGGCTGAGGTAGGCGGATGCAGTCCGGGCCAAGGCGGCTTGTTTTTGTTGGTTCACCGCGCCCAGAGCGCCGCCAAAACCACTCCCTGCCCGGGCCTTGACCTCGACGAAGACAATCTCACCGCGGCGACTCATAACCAGATCCAACTCTCCTGAAGGACCCCTCCAGTTACGGTGCCGCAGTCGGTAACCCCGGATGAGCAACCACAAAAGGGCGACCCACTCTCCGAACCGACCGAAAGAGGGGCGGTTCATGATCGGCGAAATTCTATTTCGCCGGCGCCTTGATGATCGGGCTGAATCGCTCCCTGACTCCGGCCATCGAAATGCTCTCGATATAGTAGTAGTAGTCCTTGCCCTTTTCGATGTCGAAATCTTCCCAGAGATAGGACTGCGGTTCGTCTGTGGTGCCCGCGCCGGGCAATGGGTCGTCGGTCCTCTTCTCAAAGGGCCCATCTTCGCTTTCGCTCCGAAAAATGTCGAAGCCAAAATTGTCCACCTCACTGGCAGTGGTCCACTTCAATGTGTTCTTCGGCGCCTCATCCTTCGCCTTGGCCTCGGATGCGTCCGGGGCGCCTTGCTCTCCGGGCGAGGGTTCTGGAGCCGCCACACCTGTCCAACTCCAGGCAACGGCGATAACGAACACCGCCAGGGCCACACGTCGTCCAAAAATAATCTGCTTCATTTCATGTCCTTTCCATCGGCATCGATATTACACTGCCCGACTTCAACCCGATCTGCCTTGATTTCCGCCAATGCAGAGAGCGCTTCTTCGGACTTCGGTTTTCTCTCGGTCACATTCGCCTGCTTATCTTCGTTGGGAAACGGCGGCTCAACGTCGGGCGCCAGATTGAGACTGATCGCCGGATCGCCCAGAAGATTGTAGGTTTCGACCAGAATCGGACTTCGAAGGTGATGTTTGGCACGCATCAGGGCTTCCCCGATCGTTGCCCCCGGGCTCGACAGTTCGTCCATCACGATACGGCCCATATTTGACGACGGACTGTTGCGCCACGACGCCGCAAAGACACCGATCGCACCCTTGCCATCCAGCCGGAGGAGCTTCTCCCCGATCGAGTCGGCAGTCGGATGATCGAAAGGGGCGGAGTAACAGGTCAGGCTGATGACGAAAGGCAGTTTTCCGGTCTTCGCCAGGGCATCCAGGTGCTCCAAGGTAAAGAGATCATGGTTCTTCTTCAGGTCCGGGGGACCGGTTCGCCAGATGTAACGCCCACCGTGGCCGAGGAACTGAACCATCAGCAGCCCTTGGTCGAACGCTGTGACCATGTTCCGTGTGTGTTCTTCGTTGGCCGTCTCGTCATGACTGGGATAGATCTTCCGGGTCATGTAGCCCCGGTCTTCGAAGACCTCTGAAGCCCTGTCGCTGGCCCTCTGGAACCCCTTGCTTTCGTTGGTGATGAACAGGAGGTTCTTTCGCCACGATCCCACAGGGCTGTGGTCGGTATAGGCGATCGTCTTTTGAATCACGGCGGCCATCTCGTCCGGCTCAGTGACCGGGATCCTGCCGACTGCCATGTCGGGGTAGATGTCGTCTCCGTCGACACAGACCAACCAGTTGTCACTGGCGGCATGGCCGTGGGAGGTAGGGAAGCTCCAGGTGGGTACCAGGTTACGGTGGTTGACGTCGGCCATGTCCTCGTATGACGACGATGCGTTCTTGATGAACCTGCGGGCCTCTCCGGGCCGATAGGTCCAGTCGGCGTAGCGGGCATCATCTGCTGTCAGATTCTTGAAATCCCAGCTGGCATCCCCGGCCAGCAATACGAAACGGGGCCTCGGCTCAGGCCAGTTGTCGTAGGCCCACTTGAGGAAGTCACGCAGGCTTCGGGGATGTTGAATACCGTGGTTGAACTCGTCGTAGATATCCTCGACGTCGACGACGGCGACGCTAAGCCCTTTCGTCCTGTGAAACTCGGCCAACGGTTGGACTGCCTCGAGCAACCGCCGGTGGGTGATCATGATGTAGTCCGTTTGCCGGTACGCTGTTTTCAAGGCCGAGGAGAAATCAGGGACGATTTGATCGGCTTCTCGATAGGCGTCGCCGATGACCGGAAAAAACGGCCCCTGGCCAAGAGAACGACCCTCCAGACGGTTGTACCCGTCAACGAGCTCCACCCGCCCAGCGCCCGAACTGTAGAGCCACCCATTACCGGCTGCGACGATTTCGATTGGAGGTCCTTCTCCCTGACCGTCCGCCCGGATCTCAAATCGGCTCTGGCCCTCTTGCATGCCGGAATCTCGAAGGTATTCCGCCTCGATCCAGTTGAGCATCACGACATCGACGAAAAGATCGTCGGTCTCAGGGAGCTTTCGGCGCGAAATACTGATCTCCAGCTCCAAACGGGTTGAGTCGGCGTTGTGGAGCGGGACTTCGAGGTGATGAATGAAGGGATCGGACCCATCCCACTGCGCGGGTGGAACCTCCTTGCCGTTGGCCTTTATCGACACGTGGTGGTGAACCAATCCCTGGGCGTTTCGAGGCTTGGACCACCCACGGAAGCCGATTCGAAGGGCGAGGCGGGCCGTGGCCGATTCCTCCGAACCAAAAATCTCGTGCAGGTGTTTCCGGATGTTTTCGCCTGTAGCCCCAACGGCGGTCAAGTTCCGGAGGTCATGGGCGTCCATCCTGTCCGACTTCCGCTCGCGGCGGATGCCGTCGAGGGTTAGCGCCACCCGCCATGGTTCGCGGTCGGTCACCGACAACCGGGACCAGTACCAACGTTCCTGGGCTTCATTGAGCCGTTCCGGGTATCGGACCATCACCGTGTCTTCTTCTAAGCGGCTTCGAACGAATAGATCTGCCGACATGCCGATGGCATCATCACCCCAATCACCCCTGACGTCGTGTCCATTGAGGGGCTCGCCAGCCTTCAGATCCAACACGTAGCAGTTGAAACGGGAGTACTCGTCGAGGTAGGAATATTCGCCCCGGAGCCGCTTGCCGACGAAGAGGATCCGGTCACCCGCTTCGAAAATCCCATCACCACCGTCTTCGACCCAGACCGGAACCATCTCGCCTTGATTGGTCATGCCGAAGTCCTTCGACGGCACCGCCCGGAACCGGAGCCCCGCCTGGGCCAGATCGTCGTACGTCACCGCATAGACGCCACTCTCTTCGATCAAGAGCTTGAACCGACCGGGCTGGGCAGAACCTGTGCCTTCGACCTGAACCGCCGACACGCCGGCCGCAACAAACATACCGACCACGACGATCAGCGAAGTGGCGGTCGTCCGGAAGCGGGTCGATAAGATTCTCGGTAATTTCAAGCAAAGCTCCTCAGTCTCAGCGGTTGGGGAGTATACCTGACCTAAGCTGAGCGATGCTCAACGGCGATCTGGAAACAGTGAGGTTCGAACTCCGTCGAGTGCTATCAGCTTAGCTGCTTGGCATATTCCCGGCGTCACAATGCGGGGCAGCGCCCGCACTGCATCCTTCGGATGCGGAACCTGGCGGTTCCACCGGCCTTCGCCCGGCGTGCCGGTTCCTACCCCGCGCTCCAGAACGCAGGCCCTGCAAGGCAAATGGCCTCTCTTTTTGTGCCTTTTCGTGCCTTTTTGTGGCTATTTCTTGAATATTGCAAACGACTTCTCTCAGAACGCGAGCCACAGCATGACGGCGCTCAGGACGCCGGCCACGACGATCCGTCCTATGACAGGGCGCAGAGAGATGCGCCCCCTGAATCCAGTCTCGAACCACGCGATGGCAGCGGAGGATCCCAGAAAAAAAACCGGCAGCAGCTGGACTCGGTACCGGCTCTTGACGTGGAAGACCAGGAACAAGGCCAAGTTGTAGAGGAGGAACAGCAGAAGAACCCGGGGCCAGCGTCGCTGGACAAAGGGCCATACCAAAAAACCAAGCGGTGCGGTCAACAACAGGAGAGCGTAGGCCCCGTAGGACACGATTCGGACGCCGTCCGAAGCTCTCGGCCCCAGGGAAATAAAGCCCGACCCCTGCTCCACCGCGGCCCCTCCGGGAACCTGCTCTGTCAGATAGCAATCTTTGTCGAACAGACGCGCATATTGCCGCCGAAATTGAGCCTTCAGCACCGGCCCCAGGCCGCGCTCTCGAATCAACTGCCAACTCTGGCGATGCGCGCGGGCGTTGCGCTCTGCGAATGTCCCTTCCCAAGCCGAATATTCCCTGTAGGCTTCGGCCACGAAGGACCCTTCGAAGCTCTTCATCCCACGGTCGTTGAGTCCAACCCATAGATTGAAGGCCGAAGAATCGGCGATCACGGGCACGCCGACCCGCCTGTATTGAAGGCCGATTACCGGACCGATGACAACTGCGATCGCTGCCACGCAGACGGCCAGACGGAGGACACGGCGTGGACCGCGGTCACCGATGAATGCTGCCCCGAGCAGCACCGGCAGAAACGGACCCAAGAGGCTCTTGGTCAGGAGAGCCAACCCCAGGGATATCCCCGCAAGCGCCAGCCACAAAGAGCTGTCCCGCCGGACCACCAAGATCCAGAGTGCGACCAGTACCAATACCAGGTGCAAGACCTCCGGCCAAAGGAATCGACTGAAAGCTGCAAGCGGAGGAAAGCCGGCCATCATCAGGAAAGCCGCCATGCCGGCCGCTCGGGCGCCCGTCCAACGACGGACCAGATCTCCGAAGATCACGGCAGCGATGAAGAGCAAGACCGTCTGAATGACAGTGATTCCGACCGGATTGTGACCGGATACCGCAAGAACCCCAGCCAGAAATCGAGGATAAAGAGGCGGCCACAAAGGGACCGGCCACCACGAGGGGTCACCCTGAAGGACGGCAACCGCTGAGCTCAGATAGGTCTTTTCATCACCCCAGAGAACCCTGGGGCCGCCCAGCCGAGCAACGGCCGCCAACCCGAGGTGCACGCTCACGGCCGCCAACCCGAACGCTACCTTGAATCGTGGTGACGAAATCCTCAACTGCATCCTCAGGCAACTCTAACCCGGCAGGACTGGAACCAAAAGGGGAACGACCGGCCGTCGTGCCTGGAATCCCGGCCATCAAAAAAAGCCGGCGCGATGCGCCGGCCTCGAAATCTGTTATGTGCCGGAGAGATCAGCCGTCGTCACCGATCGCTTCGACTGGGCAGGCCTCCAGGGCTTCCTGGCATTGCTCCTCTTCCTCACCATTCTCGGGCTGCTTGTAAACAAAGGAAAATCCCTCGTCCTCATTAGCCTGAAAATTGTTGGGCGCCGTGGTGCGGCACACATCACAATCAATACAACTTGCGTCTACGTAGTACT
>JAUWTC010000172.1 GCA_030609785.1 Holophagae bacterium | reverse complement strand
TCCGGCCGCTACGACTCAGTCAACCCCGTGGCTGTCGCCGCCGGCATCCCAATTTTCACCGAGAACCGCCGAGTCGTCACCCGCCTGTCACTCGACACCTTCGGCCCCACAGCCTTCGTCGAGGTCGGCGCCTTCGGGGTCGGCGGCATCATCGACACCCACGGCAAAGGCCCATTTCGAAAGATGGACGAGAAGGGCTATTTTCGCTACGGGGCCTCCAGCCTGGTACTGGTGTTCGGCCCCGGTCGATTAAGAATTGATGACGACCTGATCGATCACAGCGCCAGGGGCATGGAAATTCTGGTCAGAACCGGGGAGACCTTGGGGCACTCCCTGTAGACCAAAGGCCACAAATGCAATTCGTTCGACGAATTGCCTCGTGACCACGGTCACAGGGTTTTTTTGCTGTACCGAGAACTTCAGGTATCATTCCCTCGGCGCGCTTGCGCGACCAAACCCTCGTGAGGACTTCTCTTGCTGAATCGTTACTCTTGCCCGTTTTCTTTTGTATTAATCGTTATCCTTGGGCTTTTCGGCCTCAGCGGCTGTCAGACAACGGCAGCGACGCCGGCCCCAACGCCGGATCCGGTCCTGACAGCCGGTCCGACCGCTGTCCCCGAAGTCCAGTCGACTGAGGGGGAGAATCCAACCGAGGTCGAGCAACCACAGCAGGTCGAGAGCCCTGAACCAGCCGAGACCACGGACCCCGAGGTCACCCAACAGGAGGCCCTCGATCTCTGTCAATCAGCTTCTGAGTTTCTGGACCAGGGAGACGTCGACGATGCCATTGCCGCACTGGACGGGGCCTACCAACTGATGCTCGAGTTGCCTTCGAATCACGACGATGCCTACCTTCAGGGCAAGGAGGACATTCGTCGCCTGATCGCCGATTTGATCGTTCGCACCTATGACTCCGAGAGAGTTGCCTCCGGCCCCGCAACCTCCTTCGACCTGGAAATCCAGCTGATCGACAACATTGAGGTTCAACGCGAAATCAAGGCCTTCACCAATGGAGAGCGCACCTTTTTCATCGAGTCCTACCGGCGTTCCGGACTCTACCGGGAGATGATGCTGGAGAAGCTGGAGGCTGCAGGCCTTCCCAGCCAGCTTTCGTGGCTGCCGCTGGTGGAGAGTGGATACAAGGTCAAGGCCTATTCCCGGGCTTCTGCAGTCGGCCCGTGGCAGTTCATCAGTTCGACCGGCCAGCGGTACGGCTTGACCCGGGACTACTGGATCGACGAGAGGATGGACGCGGAAAAGTCCACCGACGCCGCTATTGCCTATCTGACCGAACTGCACGACAGGTTCGGCGACTGGCCCAAGGCCCTGGCGGCCTATAACTGCGGTGAAGGCCGGGTCGGTAGATTACAGCGGAGCAATCCCAACCAGTACCTGGACTTCTGGGACCTGTATTCCATGCTGCCGCGAGAGACCCGCCGCTACGTTCCCCGGTTCTTTGCGACCTTGATGATCGTCCAGGACCCGGCAAAATACGGTATGGACCTCCCCGAGCCCTCGGCGTCCCTGCCCGACTGGACCCACGTCCAGATCGACAAGGCCCTCAAGCTGGAACAGCTGGACGCTCAGCTCAATTTGCCCAAGGGATCACTCCATGCCCTCAACTCCGAGTTGCGCCGTGGCGCAACTCCCAAGGGTCCCTATCAGCTCAAGGTCCCTATCGACCAGGAAACGACCGTGGTCGCAGCAATCTCTGCCATTCCTCAATGGAGTCCACCCCAGCCGGCCTACACGACCCACCGGGTCCGGCGAGGCGAAACCCTTTCCCACATCGCCCGCCGCTACGGCACGTCGATCAATGCCATCATGCGATCGAACAATCTGCGTTCGGCCAACCGAATCTGGCCCGGACAGAGGCTCAAGGTACCAACCTCCAAGGGTGCGTCGATCGCCTCAGCAGCGTCCTTCAACGCGGTGTCCGGCACCCACACCGTCCGGCGGGGTGACTCCCTCTATTCGATTGCACGGGCGTACAGCACGACGGTCGACCGCATTCGCCGAGACAACAACCTCTCCTCCAACACCATCCACCCGGGGAAGGAACTCAAGGTTGCCGCAGGGTCTCGTTCGGACCTCAAGCGCTACACCGTCAAAAAGGGTGACACGCCCGGCGGCATCGCATCCCGCCAAGGCGTATCCCTGTCAGCCCTGCTCCGAACCAACGGTCTCGGCACCCGCAGCACGATCTACCCGGGGCAGGTCCTGGCGATACCATAGGAGCTGTCAGCTCTCAGCTATTGGTGCTCAGTCCATTCTGGGCGTCACAATGCGGGGCGGGAGCCCCGCGCTCCAGAACGCAGTCCCAGCAGCCAGTTTGGCTTCTCATTTGTGCCTCTTTGTGGTTATTACTGATTTTTGCATGCAGCTCAACTGAGAGCTGAGAGCAAAAAAAGAGGCCCGTTTCCGGGCCTCTTTGAGTTGACGGTAATCGAGTCAGCTTGCACCGACCGGCTTGGCCTCCGCTTCGGTCGTCTCCTCAGCAGCCTCCGGCGCTTTGGGCTCGGGCACGGGGAGCCCCGCGCGCCGCAACTCGTCGTCAATGATTTTGACAAAGTTTTCGAGCGGCTGGGCGCCGGTCAGGATGCGACCGTTGACGACGAAGCCCGGAGTCCCGGTGATACCGAACGAGCCCGCCTCCTTGAGGTCGGCTTCGACATCGGCAGCGTGCGTCCCTTCGTCGAGACAGGCATTGAGCGCGTCAACATCCAGTCCCTGCTCAACTGCCTGGGCGAGGACCGTCTCTCTGCTAATCGCCTTGTGATTGGTGAAAAGCCAGTGATGCATCGGCCAGAACCCGTCCTGATCACCCACACAGAGAGAGGCTTCCGCAGCGAACCGAGCCTGCTGGTGCATCGCCAGGGGCAGGTGTTTGAAAACCATGCGAATCGAGTCGCCATAGCGTTCACGGAGGGTCTCAAGCGTCGGCTGTACCCGGCCGCAGAAGGGACATTGAAAGTCGGTGTACTCGACCAGAACGATCGGAGCGTCGGCTGGACCCCGGCTTGGGCTGTAATCGCCGATGATCGGCTCAACCCTGGGCGGATCGAGAAAGACCTCGACACCAGCAGCCTCGGCCAGTCGCCGCTGCAGATCTGCCGCTGCCCCCTGCGCACCCTGCTGTTTGAGGTAGTCGACCACCTGCTTGCGGGCCTGGTCGTCTTCCTTGGCCAGCCGGGAACGGTACTGGGCCATCACCTTGGCGATTTCGGCCTCGTCCGGTTCGGGAACGGCCAGGTTCTCCGCGAGCCACTGCTCTCGGGGAACACCGGCATCCTGGGCGGCCTTTTCGGTCAGAAGATCGAAGATCTTTGCTTCGAGGACCTGCACCTTGGCGTCGTACATCTGCTGCCGGAGCTGCATAAGAGCCGGACCCGCCTCGGCTTCCAGATCGTCCGCCGTTATCTCGACGTCACCCACTCGGGCCACGACAGCGGGCTCTTCGTTCTCGGAAGCCGTTGGGGCAGCACAGGCGGTCATCGCAAAGGCCACCAGCACCATTGCGATGAGAATCGATGTTATTCGGGACATAAAAACCTCCAATAAGGTCGAGACACTATCGCCGGATACCGGACAGAGGTCAAGTCAAGCAGGCTGGGACGCTGGGAGGCTGGGACGCTGGGACGCCTCGACCAGGGGCCGTGGCGACACGGTTCATGGGTAAAAAGGGGTCGAAAGGACGATCGGGCTGCCCTTCCCCTCAGCATGGGTTACACTGTGCCGCCTTGGAGGAAAGACATGAGCGCCACTCTCACTTCAGATCACCGGAATAACCTGTTGGAACGATTCCAGCGCTACGTCAAAATCGATACCAGGTCGGACGAGGCCTCAGATTCCAGTCCCTCGACAGAAAAGCAAAAAGATCTTTCGCGGCTCCTGGCCGATGAACTCAAAAAGCTGGGATGCAACGATGCCTCCATGGACGAGTGGGGCTACGTCTTCGGCACCGTCCCCTCAAACCTTCCGGACGGACACCCCTCCCAGGGCAAAGTCCCGACGATCGGATTGCTCGCCCACGTCGATACCTATTTCGGGACTTCAGGCAAAGACGTCAAACCTCAAATCATCGAGAACTACGACGGGTCCGACATCCACATCTCGGCCGATCAGGTCCTCGAGGTGTCGGCAAACCCCAACCTCTCACTGTGCAAGGGGCACACCCTGATCCACACCGATGGAACGACGCTTCTGGGTGCCGATGACAAGGCCGGCATCGCCGAGATCATGACCCTGATCGCCTGGCTGAGGGACAATCCGGATTTCCTGCACGGACCGATCCGCATCGGCTTCACCACTGACGAAGAGATCGGGCACGGCACCAAGAACTTCGACGTCAAAGCCTTCGGCGCCGACTACGCCTACACCCTGGACGGCTCCGACCTTGGTGAGATCGAAGACGAGACCTTCTGCGCCGACACGGCGACGGTGACAATCACCGGCCACGACGTCCATCCCGGCTACGCCAAGGACAAGATGGTCAACGCCGTGCGGGTTGCGGCCGCCATCATCGACAGCATCGACGAGGATCGACTGCCGGAAACCACCGAGGGTCGCGAACCCTACCTTCACCCCTACTTGGTATCTTCCAGCAACGTCTCCAAGGCCGAATTCAAGGTCCTGGTCCGAGCCTTCACCGAGGAGGAGCTCAAGAAGCGCGAAGACCATCTCGATGATGTGGTCGGCCAGGTCGGAGACTGTTTTCCCAACGCAAAGATCGAGGTCAAGCTTGAAGAGTCCTACCGGAACATGGGCTACAAGATCAAGGATGACCCCAAAGTTTTGGACTATGCCATCGAGGGCATCAAGCGAGCCGGCGTCGAGCCGAAGCGCCAGGCGATTCGCGGCGGTACCGACGGCGCCCGCCTGTCTTTCATGGGCCTGTTGACACCCAACATCTGGGCCGGTGGACAGAATTTCCACTCGGTCAACGAGTGGGTATCACTGGAGTGGATGGTTCAGGCCGTCGAAGCCACCCTCGAGATCCTGGGCGTCTGGGTGGAGAAGTCGTAGGAAAGGTAAGCCGCCTGCAAAACTCGCTAAGGATCAAGGGGTTAGGATTCAGGGGTTAGGGATTAGGGGGGGAGAGGCTGCGCTCATGGCCTGGTGGTAGACGCTTTCCAACTTCGCCACGACCTTGCCCGGGTCGTGGCGTTGTTTCAGGGCCGTGCGACCACCCTCGACCAGCCGATCCCAGAGACCGGGGTTTTCGTGCAGCATGACCATCGCCCGGGCGAAATGCTCGGAACCCGAGGCAACCAACATCTCCCGCCCATCCTCGGCCTCCAACTGTTCGGCGGCTTCTGGAGAACCCACCACCGGAAGTCCCCTGGCCCACGCCTCGAGGCACTTCATCGGCACGCCGGTCGGGTGTCGAGAGGGGATCGCCACGACGGCCCCGGCCGGAAAGGCGTCGGAGCTGTTTTCCGGAGCGGGATGCCACACGACTCCCGCTGACCGGTCAACCGATTTCGAAATGCCGAAAACGTGCAACCGAGCACTGGGGAGCACCTGATGGACTCGGGGCCATGTCTCCCCGACGAAACGCCAGACGGCATCACGGTTGGGCAGCCACTTTCGGCTCGCCAGAATGATCACCGCCGGATCACCCTCTAACGACGTTTTCCCCGCCTCCATTTGCGCGACGAAAGGCGCTCCCACTGTTTCCACTCGTGCCTTAGGACCTGCCAGGCTACGGAGAGCGCCGGCGTCAAATCGAGTCAGGGCAATCGTCATGTCGGCTTGACGGACACACTTGCTTTCCCAGGCGGCGAGTTTGGCAGCCTCCCGCCGAAAAAAGGCCTTCAGAAGGGCACTGCGGTATCGGGAGGCAAAGGTCCACAAGGCGCTCTCGACATTCTGGGCCCGGAGCACGACCGGGAGCCCCGCCTGCCGCGCCGGTTCAGATCCGGCGAAGGCCTGCTGCTGTTCAGCGTGGACGACATCGAACTGCTCATCCGCAATCACCCGCTCGACCGTTCGGCGGACTGGCTCCAGGGAATGCCTGATAATCGTCACCGGCGTGCGGGTAACTTCTGCCTGCATCAGCGACCGAAGGGCGCCTCGGGTGGAGGCCGGCGGCAGATG
>JAUWTC010000335.1 GCA_030609785.1 Holophagae bacterium | reverse complement strand
GAGTCGAAGGAAAGAGGTCGATCAGTTCGAGGTGGGCCAACCGGTATCCCTTACTGAGGAGCTCTGCCGTGTCGCGGGCCCAGGTGGCGGGGTCGCAGGCCAACATCAGTATCCGGTCGGGATGCCACGCCGCCAGGCGTCGCCTGAGATCCGAACTCAGGCCGGCTCTGGGTGGATCGACGATGACGAGTGATTCTCTGGGGATTCTCCCGGACCGCCGAAGGACCTCCTCGGCCGAAACCCCGAATCGAATGGTGGCTTTCGGGAGGTTTCGCCGTGCGGCTCGTCCGGAGGGTTTGGAGATTTCCGTCAAGACCAGGGGTCTCGGAGACGCATGGGACGCGGCGGCCGCCAGGAAGCCGATACCCGCGTGGAGGTCCCAGGTGGGAACCGGGTCTGGGCCGACCAGCTCGGCGACCCGCTGAAAGAGCCAGGGCACAAGGTGGCGATTGCCCTGGAAAAAGGCGCCGATCGGGACTTCCAGGGAAACGGCCAAGGCCATTCGGACGTGGTCGCGGCCCCAGGCTCGCACCAGGTCGCCCGAGGCCTCCAACACGTGGAAACCGTTCGGTCCATCGTCGAGTGCATCGGCGGCGGGGACGGCTGAGACCGGCACCTCGGGGCCGCGCCCCACACGCCTCAGCGCGGCCACCGCCTGGCTCCCGTCGAGGTTTTCCAACCACTCAAGATCAACCGGGTGGGGGCACGAGCGGGCGAGGGCGTTCGTCAGAGAGGGAAGGCTCCGAACGAGCCGCGGTGACAGAATCCGGCACTCCGGGATCGCCTCGACAGTATTGGAACGGTGGCGGTAGAAGCCCAGCACTCCCTGATCGGGGTCCCAGTGCAACTGTGCCCGCAGTCGATAGGCAAGGGGAGATGCCGTGACCGGGGCCTTCCTGAGCAATCGGTTCAGTTCGGGCAGCCCACGGGCGGCTTCGGCGGCGATCTCGGCCTTGAGGGCCGCCCCGGCCTCCGGGAGGATATGGGGCCAGTCGCATCCGCCGCATTGGAGTGCGTGGGGGCACGGCGCCGATTCGCGGGCGGGGTGGGGCGCCTGAAGGATCTCAAGCGTTTTTCCCTCGACGATGCCTTTTCGGGCGGCCAAGGACTCTGCACGGACCCGCTCTCCCGGCAAGGCGCCCGAGACCATCCAGACCTCGCCCTGGTGATGGGCCAGTCCCCGTCCACCGCCGACAACCTTGGTGATGTCCAAATCAACGATTGCCATCATCGAAGCTCCAATCGAGGCAGGTCCAGCAGGTGGCGGATCTTGCGGTCGATCATCGCCCGTCGCGACCGTTTGAGTGCATCACCGGTAGCCCCTGAAGCGGCCGTCTTCGCCTCGGCGGACCGCTCAATCTCAGCCAGTGTCTCCTGGGGCAGCGTTCGTCGACACGCCTCGAGCAGGGCGGTTTCCAGGGCGAAGAGCTGTTCGTCGACCAAGGCCGGCGCCGTGCCGACAAGGGCGTCCACCTGGACGGCAAATTTTTCGATCGTAGCGGCAGCCTCCGGAAACCGTGCGTGGTCGGCCGCTTGTCTGAGGTCGGCCGTGAGGGCCCCGATCAACTGGTCGGTGTCGCGAGGATCCTCGCTACCCGATCGAGCCCCGACCTGCTGCTCCTTGAGCCGTTTGGCGTGGCGACGGACGGCGTGCCGGCAATAGCTCAGACTGACGATCGGGTCCCCGTCGTCGGCCTGACGGCGTTTCTCCATCACCTCGGTCACACCTGCGGTTACGGCAGGGAGGGGGACGCCGTCCTTCCACCAGTCCCGAGCCAACTGGACGTCTTTTGGAGAGAGAAGGTGGGGCACGCCCCTGAGGGTGGCAAAGAGGTCTTCCACCATGCGCAGAAACTCGATCTCCGGGTCTGTGTCGGTCACGAGGACAGTGTAGCTGGGAAGTTGGGACGCTGGAAGACGGGACGGGAGCCCCGCGCTCCAATAACGGTGTCCCAATCGAGTCTGCCCAATACCCAAGGACCTTCGGTGGGAGCGCGGGGCTCCCGCCCCGCTTCGTGCCCTCGGTGTTTGGAACCTGAGGTCTGAAACTCGCGATTGTTGTCCTGCGTCCCGGCTTTCCAGCTTCCTTGGGTTCCAGCAAACAAGGGTCACAAGTGACACTTGGTCAAGATACGATCCAGTGCTTCGAGTTCGGCGCCCGAGGTGTAGAAATGTGGTGAGAAGCGCACCAGGCCCTGCCTGACCGAGCAGATGACGTGACGCTCCTCGAGAGCGCTCCGGGCCTCGTTGACATCAACGCCGGGGGGGCGGCCGGCGACGATTCCGGCGACGGGATGACCGGAGCCTGGAGACCGAAGGTTCCAACCGTGAGCCAGAAGAACTCTGGTCAGGGCCCGGTTGAGGCTCTCGACACGCCCCGCCACAACCTCCGGTCCAACGGTGGTCAGCAGGTCCAGGGCTGCCGACAGGCCGGCCAAGCCGACACTATTGGTTGCACCGGGCTCGAATTTCTGCCCGTCCTGGCGGTAGTCCGGCTGTTCGAGGAATGCATCGGTGATGCTCAGTCGGATATTTCTCCATCCCGACAACACCGGTCGCAAGCGTCGTCGGAGGTCCGGCGAGGTCGCCATCAGACCGGCGCCCTCCGGGCCGAGGAGCCACTTGTGCCCGTCGGCTACCACCGCATCGATGCCGATCTGCTGCATGTTCAAGGGCAAAACACCCAACCCCTGGATCGCGTCCAGCACGAAGACCAAGCCCCGCTCCCGGCACAGGCCCGCAAGACCGATCAGTGGCGCGATCCAACCCGTGTGGAAGGAAACCCAGGATACGGCCAGCAGCCGGGTTCTCGGGCCTGCGTGGCGGTCGACCTCGGCGGGGTCGACCCTCCCGTCTGTCTGTGGGAATCGAATGATCTTGACGCCGCGAGCCTGGAGGTTGAGCCAGGGTGCGGCGTTGGCGGCAAACTCCTCCGCACCGACCAGGACTTCGTCGCCCTCGGCCCAGTCCATACCTTCGGCTATCAGAGAGAGGCCCTCAGAGGTCGATCGGATCAAGGAGATGTCCTCGGGCCCGCAGCCTATCAACTCCGACCCGACGTGACGGCAGGTCAGAGAGACGCTGCGCCAGTTCTTGTTCCTCGTGTGACCTCCCATCTCCTGGTCCCTGACTCGAAGTCTCATCGCCTCGGCGACAGACTTCGGGAGCGGACATACGGCTGCGTGGTCGAGGTAGAGGCATTCCTCACGAATGGGAAATTCAGGGAGCCAGCGATTGAGGTCGAACGCCATCGCCTTGAGCCTCAGTGGCCCGAAAACTGTTCGCCGGCGGAAATGTCGACGAGCAGCGCGTTTTCCGGTGGCGCCAGCGGACAGGTGGCGAATGGTGTGAAGCCGCACGGTGGTGTCGTGCTTTTGTTAAAATCCAGCGTGGTCGTGCCGGCTTCCCTAAGTTCGGCGGATAAAAAACGTCCGGCGCCGTAGGTCAGCCGGCCCGAAGTGCCGTCGGTGAAGACGATGAAGAGATCGCGGTCCTCCGGCGTGTTGATCCAGGGTTGAAGCTCCAGGTCGCGGCCGTCGACGGTGAAATGAAGGACACCGGGGCAGAGCATGTGATCCTCGGTGCCGACGGCGTTCGGGATGATCACATCCCGAGGTTCGGGATAGGCCTCAAGGTGGGCTTCGACCTTGAACCCAGGATTGAGGGGGAAATTCTTGATGCCGGAGAAACCGACACGAGCCGGCGTCTCTGGATCCTTGACCCGGACCGCCATCCGGTCGCCCCGCTTGATCACGTAGGCGGTCAGGCCCCCGATTTTCAGGAGATCGGGGCCGCCCTCGTCGGCATCGGACAGCAAGACTCTCGGCTGGTGAACGATTGCGCCATCCAGAAAGACCTCGGCGCCGTCTGCGACCGTCAGAGTCGCTTGCCCTGGGTGAACGGCAATCGTCCCGAGGTTCAGGCCAATACCGGGTGCCTCGAGAAAGGCCTCGGCTTCAGGATCAGATCCGACCTGGTTGTCGCCTTCATCCAACCAGTGGAGGCCTACCAGAGAGAGCCACCCATCGGGCGCCCTCAGATTTTCCTCACGCTGAGCCCGCCACGTCTGGAT
>JAUWTC010000451.1 GCA_030609785.1 Holophagae bacterium | reverse complement strand
ACCTCGAGGAGACGGTCGAGATCATCGCCGGTGATCAGACCATCGGGGTCGGGTCCGGTCGTGCCGGTGAGATCGGCGCCGGGGGCGCCCAACTCGCCGGCCCAACTGTCGATGACCAACTGGCCGTCGCCGTCGGACAGTTCGCGAATCAAGGCCTGGATATCGGCGGCATCGACCTTGCCCTGGTCGTCCATGTTGACATTGCCCTCAGGGTTACCCTGACACTGGTCGAGGATGACGGTGTGTTCGACGTAGGCCCAACAGCCGGGGCCCTGGCGAAGGTGAGCCCAGTAGGTCGTCGGTTCTGCGACCGTGATGGTACTTGTGGTTGCCCCGGTGTTCCAGACGACGGCATCGGCGGCGGGGGCCGTGAGGTCGATCGGCGCACCGTAGCACGAGCCGCTCTGGGTGATCGAGCCGATGGGGGACCAGCAGTTGGATACCGGGACCACCTGGTTCATCGTGTCCTGCCCGGACCCGTTGGTCACCGTCAGGCTGACATCTCGGTCAATCGGGGCGATGAAGGTGTGGGTTGGATTGAGATGGTTGGAGGTCGAACCATCGGCGAAATCCCAGAGGTAGGTGCAGACGTCGGTACAACTCCCGGTGAAGGTGAAATTGACTGGGCTGTTGACCGTTGCCTCGGCCGGCGAGACCGTGAAGTCGGCGGTCGGCGCCGGCGGGGGGTCCCCGATCGTCACCTGGTGATCCACGGAGTCCCAGTGCCCACCCTCAGTTGTAACGGTCACCGTCACGTCGTAGAAGCCGTCTGTCGAGTATTCGTGGCTCCAGTATTGGCAGTAGAAATTGAAGGAGGAGCATGTGACCTCCTCCGGCGGGCCGCCATCACCGAATTCCCAGACGGCGTTTTCGAGGTCGGCGTAGGTCCAGCCGTCGGAGAGCACCAGTTCCACAAGAAGAGTCATGAGGTCAGAGCCGCTGGGGGTCCAAAGGAAATCAACTGTGAAGGGTGGTTCTTCGATGATTTCGAGGGTCGCCTCGGCGGTGTCGGTAAATCCACCGACCGAGTCGGTCAGTTCCAGAGAGACGACGTAGGTCCCCACTCCGAGGTCGGAGGCCGGGAAAGTGCAGATCAGGGTGGCCGGGTCGGTGATCGGGCCCGGGAAGTCACAACCGTCGATCGGGACCTCATCAACCTTGAATACCGCCGATGCCACCGCCAGGTCGGAAATTTGCGAGCCCGAACCGTCCAGCATGATCGTGTCGGTCGTTGTGACGACAGGCGGGCCGGGGTCAAGGTCGGCCACGACGCTCTTGGCTTCGATCGTGCCTTGGTCCTGGGCTGACCACGTTGAACCGTTGACCTGGTGGGCGTACTCCAGGTTGAGGTCGACCGTCCACGTGCCCGGAATGTGGAGGTTGAGGTCAAATGCCGGCTCGGTCGAGGTGGGCTTTGTTGGTGGCGCGCCGCCAGGAGGGGTCACGACCCACTGGATCGTTGTCGGGTATCCACCGCTGCCGGAGCTGTCGCAGTGAACGGTCGTTCCGGTTAGAACGGTGATCGACGGGGATGCAGCCCATCCCGGCACAGCACAGACCAGTGCCAGCGAAAGAGACCACCAACGGGTCGCAGAACGAAAACCCAGACCCCTCACTACGCTAAGTGTAAGGCATGAAGAGAATAAGTCTATGACTATGGTCACATGTGGGGTCAGAGGGTCAGGAGTGTCGAAGGCCAATGCGGTTCGAGCCTCAAACTCACTCTATCTCCGTCATCGAGATGGCGACGGCATCTCCGGTGTGGCCGTCGACCACCGATGCCAACGCGAAGAATGAACCCAGGCCGGCCGTGCGGCGGATGTCAATCCGACAGTTGGGTCGAGGTGAAACTCCAAAGGCCGTGAAGACGTCGTTGACCTGAACCAGGGCGAAGCCTTCGACGGTCAAGAATAACGGCGAGCCCAGGGGGTCGCCGTGCCGGTCTCGAAGGGTGGCTTCGACCTCAACAGGCTCGCCCTGGACTTCGGATACCAGCAGATTGGAGCGCTGATCGGCCGACCCGTCAATGCCGATGACGGTGGCCGTCCCTCTGCTTCCGTCGGTGACGGCCGGGATGAACTGACCGTAGGTTCCCTGGAGGCTCTGGTTGTAGGTTCTCGAAGCGACAGCAAGGAGCGGGTCACCGGAATCGGGAATGATACGGAGCGTTCCCACAACGTTGTCCATCCCGAAAACCGTTCCGACGATGTCATCGAGCGCCTTCCCGGCACCGGGTTCAACAGTCAGATTGACGGTGACGGGGAGGTCAACAGGGGCGCCGACGGGCCGGAATTCCAGTTCGAGGTCTGCCGCACTTTCGCCAAAGGCGACTATTCGGACATCCGAGTGCCAGTTGGTCCCGGCGGCGCCCGGGGTCCGGGCAATGACCGGAATCATGACGGAGCCCTCGCCGGTCGGTTCGGCGCCCATGACGAACACTGCATCCCCCGTCGACTGATCGACGACAGAGGCCCAAGCGGACACTGTGGAGTCGGTTTCTACCACCGCGAAGGCGTCCACATTCGTTTGCGGGGCGCCCGCCGCCTGGAGGATGCAGTCAACCCTTT
>JAUWTC010000069.1 GCA_030609785.1 Holophagae bacterium | reverse complement strand
ATTGGGGACGAAATGCCCGTCCATCACGTCGAGGTGGAGGAGGTCCGCCCCGCCCGCCTCGACTTCGGCAATCTCTCGGTCGAGCCGGGCGAAGTCGGCGGACAGTAACGAAGGTGCCAAGCGGAACGTCATCGACTGACCCATAGGGTAATGATATCGGAACGTGAAAACGGGCTGCCGGCCGGTGGGTACTGCCGAAGCACCAGTCCTGGGGTGATGCCCGGATAGTCGACCTCGTGGATTCGGCCGAGACGGAACCGGTGCCGGTCGCAGAACATCCGAACCAGGGTCAGTTGTCGCGTCAGGAGGGACGGCATGACCCAGAGCGGTTGAGCGGGACTTCGGTTGGTCAAGAGATCGATGTCGGCCTCGGGAAGGACCGTAGTGTCGATCGCAGGCGCGGTCTCGAGAACCGAATCCGCACCACCCTGGCCGAAGACTTCTGCTCGCCGCCCCGGTTTCAGACCAGCGGCCTCCAGAGCACGGATGGCCGCTTGAGGTGATTCACCCCGGACGGACGGAACCTGGACCTGTTCATCACCGAGACTCCGCTTGACCCGAACGACGCTTCCCGTTTTGACGTGGAAACCCGGCAAAGGGTTCTGTGCAGCTACCAGACCCGGCGAAACCGTGCCGCTGAAGACCCCGGTTTCGTCATATTCGACCACCAAGCCGAGGTCATGGGCCTGTCTTTCGGCATCCTGGTCCGTCAACCCGCGCAGTTCTGGGACCGATACCGTGCCCAGATGGACGGTATAGACCAGTGAGAACCACCCGGCGATTCCGGCCGTCAAAAAAAAGAGGCCCGCTATGATCAGTCGTCCGATCATCGGCGTGAATCTAGCACGGAGCGGGCCTTCAGCCATTTTCCCGTCTACTTCCTCAGCCGCGCGAGAACATGCGGTAAATGCTCTCAGGCAGGATCTTGACGATGTCGTTGAATACAACCACGACCATCAGCAGCAACAACAAGACGAATCCGACTTCCAGAATTCGCTCCTTGACCTTGAGGGAGAGATCCCGGCGCCTGACGCTCTCGAAAGCAAGAATCGTCAGGTGGCCGCCATCGAGAACCGGGATGGGGAGGAGGTTGAAGATCCCCAATTGAAGGGAGATGATACCCATCCACATGATCAATGAATGGATGCCCGCCTTGGCCGCCTCCCCTGAGATTTGTGCGATTCCGATCGGGCCGGAGACCTGGCTCAGGGATACCTTGCGGGTGAACAGACGGCCGAGAACGCGGAAGGTCTCCCGTGTCATGCGCAGGCATTCGGTGACTGCTGCGCCGACGGCCGCAACAGGTCCCAATTGTCGGAGTTCTGAGGGAAAGACCATCGCAATGCCGATCTTGCCCTCGCCGCCCACTTCACGCGGGGTCACCGTCATTGTTCGGCGTGTGCCGTTGCGATCGATCACGAGTTCGAGAGCCTCTTTGGGGCGTGGGGCGATCAGCCGGATCAGGTCGTAGAACTGTTCGACGGGCTGACCGTCGATCGAGAGAATGACATCCCCGGGCTCGATGCCGGCGTCGGCCGCCGGAGCGCCTGACACCAGTCGAACGACCTCTGCATCCAGGGGCGGCAGGATGCCTGAGTAGCCGATGCCGTATTGCCTGATTATTTCAGGCGTCATGGCAATGTCGATGGTCGCCCCTTCCCGCTGGATCGTGAGGTGCACCTCCCGGCCGCCGGCCGACAGGATCGACCCTTCCAGGTCCTGCCAGGTCTCCATTGTCTGGCCGTCGACCGACAGCACCAGGTCGCCGACCTCGACGCCTGCCGTCGTGCCGGGGGAGTCAGGTTCGACCCATCCAACGACGGGTTGCTCGGATCGGTAGGTCGGAATATCGACGCCGATCAGAAAAGCCCCCGCGACAAAGACCACGGCGGCGAGTACGTTGGTAATCGGTCCACCGAAGAGAATCAGGCCTCTCTTCCAACGCGCCAACAACTCGGGTTCCGACTCCGCGCCGCCGGTCGTCAAATCGGTTTCGTCCGGGCCCAATCCCACGATGCGGACATAACCCCCGAATGGAATCAAACTGAGGCGGAAATCGGTTCCGCCGCGCTCGAAGCCCCAAAGGCGCTTGCCGAAGCCGACCGAAAACACTTCTACCGGCGCTCCAACCAGGCGTGCCATCAGGAAATGGCCGGCCTCATGGATGACTATGAGCACACCGAGGACAAAGAAGAATGCGAGAATACTGACGATCATTGACGACTCCAAAGGGTTGACCCGACAGTCAACCGACTGGTCCCGCATCGACGGATTCATCCGCCCTTATGCCGGACCATCAGATCATTATAACAATTGGGGCGCTTGGTGTATTCACCTGAGGTGTTCTCGGGCCAGATGCCGGGCCTCATCATCGGCAGCCAGCGCCTGCTCGAGGTCGGTCAGGGGACGATTGCGGGGTGCCCACCGGTCCATCACGCCCTCTACGGTCGAGGTGATGTCCGAAAAGCCGCAGGCGCCCTCGAGAAAGGCGGCGACGACAACCTCGTTGGCCGCGTTCATGACAGCGGGCATTTCGCCCCCGGCCTCCAGGGCCTGTCGCGCCAGCCGGAGGGCGGGGAACCTGATCGGGTCCGGCGCTTCGAAGGTCAGCTGTGCCACCTGGGCGAGATCGAGTGCCGGCAGGGGTGAGGGCAGGCGGTCGGGCCACGCCAGGGCGTACATGATCGGGAAACGCATGTCGTTGACTGAGAGTTGGGCCATCAGCGTGCCGTCGACGTATTCCACCAGGGAATGGACCAGGCTTTGAGGGTGGACCAAGACGTCGATCGCCTCCGACGGCATGCCGAACAAATGGTGAGCCTCGATGATCTCGAGCCCCTTGTTCATCATTGTTGCCGAATCCACGGTGATTTTTGGACCCATCTTCCAGGTTGGGTGGTTGAGGGTCTCCTCCAGTGTTGCCCGCCCGATTTTCTCGGCCGACCACGTCCTGAAGGGCCCGCCGGAGGCGGTCAGTATCAGCCGTTTGACGCGGTCCGTGGGACCAACGCGGAGGGCCTGGTGGATTGCGTTATGTTCGCTGTCGACCGGCAGGATGTCGACGCCGGCATCCGCAGCGGCCGCCATCACGACGTCCCCGGCGACCACCAGGGTCTCCTTATTGGCCAAGGCGACGTTCTTGCCTGCCCGGATCGCCGCCAGGGTCGGGGCCAGCCCGACCGATCCGACCAGCGCCGCGACGACGGTGTGTGCAGCCTCGGCGCAGGCGACTTCCTCGAGACCCTCGGGACCCCAGCTGAAGCGTGTCCCTGGGAATTCCCCGGCCAGTGTCGCCGCATCCTCTTGGTGACGGACGGCCACGACCGACGGCCTGTGGGTCGTGATCTGCGGGCGGAGGACCTCCAGATTGACTCCGGCGGCCAGCGCCTCGACGCGGTAGCGATCCGGGAACGATTCAACCACAGACAGCGTCGAGGTTCCGATAGATCCCGTGCTGCCGAGCACGGAAAGACGTTTCACGGCATCAGTCCCACTGCCACCAGGTAGAGGAGGACCAGGGGCGCCGAGAAGAGCAGACTGTCCGTGCGGTCCAGCAGGCCGCCGTGCCCGGGGATCAGGGACGACGAGTCCTTGACGCCGGTGTCCCTTTTGAACAGCGACACAATGAGGTCCCCGATCGGTGCTGCAACCGAGAGAACGGCGGCCAGACCGAGAATGTGGGGCCAGCCGAAGGGCAGCGGGAACAGGGCCTGAAATATGGCGGCGGCCCCAAAGGTCGCGGCAATGCCGCCTACCAGACCTTCCCAGGTCTTCTTGGGCGACAGGACAGGCGCCATGCGGTGACGCCCGAAATTCTTGCCGACGTAGTATGCGCCTGAGTCCCCGATCCAGATGGCCACGAGGAAAAAAATCAGCAGGCGGATACCGGTAGTTTCATCAGCCGGCATGGTGCGTAGCCAGGCGAAACAGGCGCCGGTGAGGCCGAGGTAGAGGATGCCGAAAACGTCGACCGAAGTTCCGGCCAGAGCGCCCTCGGGCGCCCTTGGGTGGGCCAAGTGGAAAGCCGGCGCCGCCACGACGACGATGGCGACTGCGATTGCCAACCCCACCGGACCTCGGATGGCAGCGGCCGCCAGCACGCCGGCCAGCGCAATCACAGGGAGACAACGGCTGGTGGCAAGACCCGATCCGCGGGCCATACGGCAAAGTTCGTCTCCGGCAATCACGACCAGGACAGAGATCAAAAGGGCGCAAACCCACCCCGGCGCCCACACGATGCATGCAAGAACGAGGGGGCCGGCGATGACGGCAAAAAGTTCACGTTTGAACAGGGTTGCCTCCCGGGGGGACGGTGTCGGTCAGGCCGCCGAATCGACGATCCCGCTGTTGATAGACCCGGATGGCTTCGAGGAATTCGGTGGTGCCGAAATCGGGCCAGAGGACCTTGGTGAAGTAGATCTCCGAATATGCGATCTGCCACAGCAGGAAATTGGAGATTCGTTGTTCGCCGGAGGTTCGGATCAAGAGGTCGGGATCGGGTCTGCCCGCCGTATCAAGATGCTGGGCGATCCAGGCCTCGTCAATCATCTCGGGCTCGAGAAGGCCTTGGGTGGCGTCGGTGACGGCGGCTCGAATGACGCGGGTCAGTTCGTGTCGGCCCGAATAATTGAGAGCTATCTGCACCAGGGTTCCCGTGCAGTCCCGTGTCACGTGCCGTGCCCGGTCGAGGTATTTCCTAACCGAAGGGTCCAGCCGCTCGAGGTCGCCGATGGTCTGAAAACGGAGGTTGTTTTTCTTGAAGGTGTCCAGTTGTGAGTCGATGAACTCTTTGAGCAGGGCCCAGAGAGCGCGGACCTCCAATTTTGGACGCTTCCAGTTCTCGGTCGAGAAGGCGTAGAGGGTGATCACCTCGATGCCCAGACGCGCGGCGGTTTCCAATGTGGTTCGTACGGCCTGAGCTCCAGCCCGATGGCCTTGCACGCGCGGCAGGTTCCGGGCCTCTGCCCAGCGGCCGTTGCCGTCCATGATCATCGCGACATGCCGGGGGAGACCCTCCGGACGGATCTCATCCAGAATTCGGCGTTCCGGAGTGCCCGGGCGTGCAATGCCGTCTCTGTCAATCATCATCGGTGCTCAAGGAGGGCAGTTTACCAAAGTAACAGGGGCCCGGCGTTCGGAAATACACGTGTTCCAGCGTCAGGCCTCGAGCCGGCGAGGTGTAGACGTCTGGCGCGTGGCGGTCGGACATCAACAGGGCCTCCAACCACGACCGGTCGTAATGCCCCCACCCGACCTGCAGTAAGGCTCCGACCATGCGCCGGATCTGGAATCGAAGGAAGCCATCGCCGACGAACTCCAGCCGGAGACCATTTGCCTGGACGACGGCTGTTGCGGAGAAAACCGTTCGGACGGTCGTTCGAGTCACCGGGTTGGCGACCGTGAAAGGGGCCCAATCGCGGCGACCTCGGAAAAGCGAGACCAGGGAGGTGATGTCCTCCGGATCTCTCGGTGGTCGGATGTTGGCTGAGCGGAGGGTCTGCCACGGCGGCAGGATTGGTGCACCGTCCCACCGAATGCGGTAGACGTAGCGCTTGCCCCGTGAGTTTTTTCGTGAATGAAAGGTCTCAGGCACGACGGCGGCCGAACGGATCCGGATAGTCTCAGGCAGGTTGTGGTTGAGTGCTTTGACCAGACTGGCTGGTGGGATTGTCGCCGGCAAATCGGCGTGGGCTACCTGGCCCGTTGCGTGCACTCCCGCATCGGTGCGGCCGGACCCTTCCAGTGTTACGGCCAAGCCGTCGAAAACCGCAGCCAGTGCTTTCTCGACCTCACGTTGGACCGAGGGAGCGTTGTCCTGACGCTGCCACCCCCGGTAGTTGCCCCCGAGATAGGCTACGACCATGCGGAATCGCTGAGTCTGCATCTGGTGCATCCTCGCATGGGCCGAGCCGATTGGCCACTGACCCTTCGACCGGGTCGACATCAGGCAAGATTCCTGTAGAGACCTGAGACCTGATCGAGAGCTCAAGGTATTCAGGTTGGCGGTACACTAAGCACGATGACTGGATTACTGCTTGCAGCCGCCCTAGCCTTTTCGCCGGCCATTGTGGCTTCACCGGAGACTCGGCACTTCGGAACTGAATACTATGACTCCGTCGTCCGCGGCCAATTCGAGGAGCGCGTTCTGGTCGCGTGGCCCGGCCCCTCGGGCTTGTTGGAGCTGTGGCATTCCGGCGAACTCAGCGGCGGACAGAAGATGAGTCTGCTCCTCGGCGGGGCCGCCTTTCACGATACACAGCTACTGCCGCTGTACCGTGAGGCCCTCCTAGGCGGCGCCCCCCGGTTGCGTCAGGCGGCGGCGTACGGCTATCGGGACCTGATCGGTGACGATGTGCCCAGTGTTCGAGGCGGTGTGTCACGTGAAATCGCTCGGGGCCTGGTCGGGGAATTGGATGCCGTCGCCCGGACTGTTCAGCGTACGACATTGGTTGAAATGTGGTTGGCATCCGCGTTGGCGGAAGAAGGTCGCCGGCCCCCGGGTTGGCAGGGGATCACCTTCAAACGATCATCGGCCGCGTGCCTGAAGGCCGTGGAGCGTCTCGCGCGTACCCAAGACCTGGAGGCGGTGGTCGGTGCCTACGAACTGTCGGGGGACCGGGGCAATCGGGTCTTCTTGATGCGCCTGATCGAAGGTCTGTCCATGGGTCGTTTGGTCGTCAAACCCCGGGGTCAGGGCAAGGGCTGGGGGTCAAAGGTCTACGACGAGGCCTTCGAGCGATTGGATCGCTGGTTGAGTCTTCAGTGTGACCTCACCGTTGCTGCAGTACTGGAGAAGGGCGTTTCCAACTTGGGGGTTCGAGGTGTGGACCCGATGAGCCCGGCGGCTTGCGACGTTTGGTTGCAGATTCTGGCCAAGGGTCCGCCACCCTTCTGGGCGGTAGCTGCCGATCGGCTTTACCACTGCGGAGGTCCTGCCATTCGCCTTTCTCTGATTCGTGCCGACACCGAACCCAATCGAAATAGACGCAAGCGATTGAGGGATTGGTACGGGAATTAGAGCTGTCAGCCTCCACGCTCTGAGCCGCGATACAATAGATCCAATGCCAGTTCTTGTGTATGACGACGGCGAAACGACCCGTAGGGTGCCGCTTCAAGGTGGCCTGACAGTGGGGCGTTCCAGCGACAACGACATCGTGTTGCGTGATTTCTCGGTCTCTCGGCGGCATGCCGAGATTGACGAGGTCGATGGCATCTTCAAGATCAGGGACAAGAAAAGCACCAACGGCGTCAAGGTCAACGACACATTCGTTACCGTGGCCAACATCAGCCCCGGTGATCTGGTGACCATCGGGAACTTCGAATTGGAGGTCTGCGACTCCGTGGCCGGGAGCATGGGCATAACCTCGGGGACCTTTCTTCGACCGCTGTCCGAGTTCAACAACGATTTCGGTCTCGAGGGAGAACCCTCCGGTGTTCAACCGGGCGTCGAAGAGGCCGAACGGGGCCGGGTCTTCATGATCCTCGCTCAGGTGGCCAAGACCTTGATTCAGGTCGGGGACCTGGCGCCGGTGCTGGAAAAGGTCATGGACGTTGTTTTCGATCACCTGAAGGTCGACCGCGGGTTCATTGTCCTGTTCGACGAAGGGGGAGAGCCGGGTCTCGAGTTGTTTCGAGCCCGAGAGTTCGACGAGGGTGGGACCCCGGAGGTGCCGATCTCAAGGACCATTCTCGACATGGTCGTCGGCCAGAAGGTTGCCGTCCTGACTCACGATGCCCAGGCTGATGAGAGATTCGATAGCGGGCAGAGCATTCGCATCCATCAAATTCGATCGGCGATGTGCACCCCCTTGTGGCACCGAGAGCGGGTCATCGGTGTCATCTACGTTGATTCTCCACTGCACGTCGGGTCGTTTTCGGCGACCGACCTCGACCTCTTGACCGCACTGGGCAACTACGCTGCGGTCGCGATCGAGAGGGCACAGCTCAACGAGCGGATCCGCGCTGAGCAGGCAGCCAGGGATCGGCTGGTTCGATACCACTCCCCGGCCGTGATCGAAGCCGTTCTTGCCAGGCCGGAGCGCGAAGAGCCTGTAGTCACCCTGCGGGAGGCTTCCATTCTCTTCGCCGATATCGTTGGCTTCACCGCCAGGTGCGAGGCTTCGCCGCCGGAGGAAATCGCCGCCTTTCTCAACCAGTTTTTCTCCCTGGCAGCCGATGCCGTCTTTGAGTTCGGCGGTACGTTGGACAAGTTCATCGGCGATGCCGTCATGGCCTTCTGGGGGGCGCCGCTGCCGCAGGACGACCATGCCGAGAGGGCGGTTCGCAGCGCATTGTTGCTGATGGAGAGGTTGGACGGGTGGAACGCCGATCGTAAGGCGGTCGGCGAAGGGCCGGTCGAGGTTCGCGTGGCCATCCACTCAGGCCCCGTTGTCGTCGGCGACATCGGCTCCGCCACCCGCGTCGACTACACCGTGCTGGGCAACACCGTCAACATCGCCGCCCGACTCGAAGAATTCGTTGCAAAACCGGGCCAGATCGTTATTGGCGAAACTACCCAGGCGGCCATCGCTCATGCCTTCGAAACCGAGCATCTCGGCGACATGCCGCTCAAGGGGCTCTCGCGAAAGATCGCTGTCTACCGGGTTGCCCCCGAGGGGGGCGCCAAATGAACCTGGAACGGTTGGTCTTCGTCACCTCCAATTTGGACAAGCTGCGAGAGGCCGAGGCTGTGTTGGGTTTGCAACTGGCCCACCGGGCTCTCGACCTTGAGGAGGTTCAGTCTCTGAGTCTCGAGGCCGTCGTCCGTCACAAGGCCTCAAACGCCCGTTCTCGGATTGAGGGCCCGGTTCTGGTCGAGGACACGGCTTTAGAACTCGAGGGCATGGACGGTTTTCCGGGGCCGCTGATCCGATGGCTGTTGGCCTCGGTAGGGCCGGACGGTATTTGCAAACTGGCCGATGCCTTCGCCGAGCGCAGGGCCGTCGTTCGTTGTATGGCCTGTGCCGCCGACGGAACCGAAGAGCTCTTCGGTCTGGGTGT
>JAUWTC010000373.1 GCA_030609785.1 Holophagae bacterium | reverse complement strand
GAAGGTCTGTTGAATCGCCATCGAGAGACCAACGACCTCGTAACTTTGGGTCTCTTGCCCCACCTCGGACCAGAGCGCTGGTCGAGGGTCTCGCTGGATCGGGACGGTCTGGTCAGTGCCATTCTCCCCCCAGGGCTGCCTGAACCTGGGGAGATCCCTTTGCTCTACCCCGGTGTGATGCTGATCGCCCGAGAGGCGCTCGATTCCCTGGAAACCACACCTTCGGGCGTTGTCTCGGCTTTATGGACTCCTTCCCGGGCACAGAAACGCCTTGGAGGCGTGCTGGTTTCCGGCCACTGGCGAGAGGTTGGGACTCCCGCCGACTATTTCGATCACGCCATGGCCCTACTCGGCGACCGTACCGACCTCCACCCCTCGGCCCTTGTGGACGATGACGCGGTGCTCAAACACTCGCTGATCGGACCGGGCGTCACCATCGAGCGAGATGTCGTCGTCGGCAAGTCAATCATCAGCCACGGGGTCGTGATCGGCGCAGGCGCCAGGATCCTCCGTTCCGTCGTGCTCGGTGACGTCCGAATCTCGGCCGGAGAAACAGTGACCGACGAGGTCCGTGTTACAGCCCGGTCACTCGCCAACGATCCCAATCGGTCCTCCAACGAAGCGTCCTGAGCCGGCCCGTGATGCCGTATACCCTGATCGCCCGCATCATCTGACGGCCGTCCGAAAAGTACAGAGTCCCCGAGGTCGCCGTTCCCTGAGCCGTGAACGTCAGAACGTCACCGGATCCGGCCCTGACGGGATCGTCCAAATCGCCTCCCAGCAGGCCATCACCTCCGGGATCCGGAATGTCGCAGTCAGGGATGAACCCCAGGGTCGCCCTGTCCGCATCGAGTTCGAGGACCCTCCCTACCTGATAATCACGCCCGGCAGCCATGTCGCTCCGCCTCACCCCATCGCCATCTCCGTCCTGGACGACCGCACACCGCCACCCTCCACAGGGAAGCCGGTCGAAGACCAGGGCGGTTGCTTTTCCGGTCAAGGCGGCATCCGAACGGGCTCGCCACATTTGAGACCGCACGGCTTCCGTGACTCGTCTCAGGGCCGCTTCACGGTGTGCCGTCCCCAACAAAGGCAGCGCCACAACCGAACTCAATGCCATGACCACCAGGACCACGACAGTTTCTACCAACGTCTGACCTTGCTCTTTCATCTTCGATCCCCCCTGCAGGGCGAAAAAACGCGGCCCCGCAGGACCGCGTTCCCGTCCACGCTGCTGTTTGTCTTATGTGTAAATCGTCACTCTCCTCTTTTCGCGTTACGATGCGGTTGTGCTGGCGGTCCGGGGCAGCTTGACCTTTTCGGCCAAAGTGGTCTGCCCGCTGACGGCCACGAAGGGCCTGAGCTTTTCGAGCGAGGTCTCGCCGATGCCCTTGACCGCAACCAACTCGTTGACATTCTCAAAAGGACCGTTTGTCTCGCGGAATTCGAGGATCCGACCAGCCAGGGCCGGGCCGACCCGAGGCAGGTACTGGAGTTCATCCGCGGAAGCGGTGTTGACATTGACCACGCCGGTTGAACCGGTTTCGGCGGCAATGGCGCCGGCCGCGACGGCCATCAGGGCAAGAACGATGATCGGAATCAATTTTTTCATGGTGTCTCCTTTGTTGTGTTTGTGGAAAGAATTTCTTGGTGAACGCGTTGGTGGTTGCTGTTAACTGGTGTTCATCTCGTGGGCCTCCTTCCGTTGTCGGCCCTTTCTATGGCAATCTCTGTGCCAACTCACCGAAAACTGTAAAAGACTTTTAAATTCAATCACTTAATACAGCTCGAACCCGCGACCCTTCACCGAAGACTGACATAATTTTCTCCATCTTTTCGCCACCGGCGGCCCCGGGCAGGGTGTAGAAAATTATGACACCGTAGAATTTTCTACCTCAGGAGGCTGTAGGGCATAGGCCGCAGAAGCGATTCCAGAATTGAGTTGGTCCCCGGCCTCTGCCCCACAGCCTCCATTGATGCGCTGCGCGCATCGCGGGGCTCAAGAATTTGAAAGAAGTTACGCTGAGAGCTGACAGCTTCTGTACCATAAGCCCCGTGAAAGGCTCGAGACCGACCACCACCAATGCCCCGCACATGCGCGAACTCGCCCTCTTGATCTCGGGCGCCTCCGGCATGGTTGTGGCAGCGCGTTTCGCAACGCTGGCGCTTGAGCACGCTGATCTGGACACGCTGCACCTGGTTGTCACGCAACCGGCGGCCCAGGTTCTCAGTACTGAGTTGGGCGCCGACTGGGCTTCGGCCCACAAGTTCCGCGATCACCTACAGACCTCTCAAGACGAGCGAACCAGGATCAAGACCTGGTCCAACGACAATTTGAGGGCGCCGATCTCATCCGGTTCCCATCCGCTGATAGGTACGGTCGTGCTCCCGTGTTCTGCAGGCACCGCGGGCGCCGTCGCGCACGGTATTTCCCGCGGGCTCCTCCAGAGGGCGGCGGATGTGGCTCTCAAGCAACGGTGGCCGCTGATCCTCGGCATCAGGGAGAGTCCCATGTCCGAGATCCTGCTGGAGAATCTCTTACGTTTAGCCAAAGCCGGTGCGACGATCATGCCGCCGGTGCCTGCGTTTTACCTCACGCCCGATTCTCAGACCGCACTTGAGGAGTTTATCGATCATTACTGCCTTCGAATCCTGGATCTTCTGGGTATTCACATCGACCGGAAGGAACTCCGGTGGAAAAGCTGATGGCGAGGCCCACCGCAGTGTTCCGCGATCTCCGGGAAACTGGGGAGATGATCAAATTCCAGCACACGATCTTCGCCCTGCCTTTTGCACTGATCGCCTTGGTCAGTGCCCCGGCAGAAGGTTGGCCGCCGCTTCGGGTCTGGCTCCTGGTTCTCCTGGCGATGGTTGCGGCCAGAACGGCGGCGATGGCCTTCAACCGGTTGGTCGACCACCGCCTGGACGCCCTCAACCCCAGGACCGCGGACCGGTCCCTGCCTGGGGGCCGCCTGAGCCGCAGATTTGTCTGGTTGATCACCATCGTCGCTTCGGCCGTCTTCGTGCTTGCCGCCGGCTTGCTCAATTCCCTGTGTCTGCTGTTGGCACTGCCAACCCTGGGCGTTCTCCTGGGTTATTCCCTGTCCAAGAGGTTTACCGCTGCGGCCCACCTGTGGCTTGGCGCCGCACTGGGCATCGCCCCCATTGGGGCATGGATTGCGGCCTCAGGCCGATTGGACCTGCCGCCGGTCGTGCTCGGCGCCTCCGTCATGCTGTGGGTCGCCGGCTTCGACATCATCTATTCCCTCCAGGATGAGGGTTTCGACCGGTCAACGGGTCTCCACTCCATCCCTGCCGCCCTGGGGCCGCGCCAGGCTCTCAACCTGGCCCGGACCTTGCACATCCTGTCTCTGGCGGGCTTTGCGGCCTTTGCCGTGCTCTCGGGCGGCGGACCCCTGTGCTGGAGTGCGGTGATTGCGGCAGCAGCGATGCTGGGTTGGCAACACACCCTGGTCACACCTGATGATCTCAGCCGCGTCGATGCGGCCTTTTTCACAGCAAACGGCATCCTCGCCGTTGTTATGGGCGTGCTCTTCATCACTGCTCGAGCAGTCGGCATGTGATTGAAAACTCAAGGGTTAGTGTTTAGGATTTAGGGATCAGGGCGAAAACACCGGTGCTTT
>JAUWTC010000267.1 GCA_030609785.1 Holophagae bacterium | reverse complement strand
TTCCTGCTGACCTTTGCGACGGCCTTGGGTCTCGGCCTGTGCCTGATGCTCAGAGCCCCACTCCAGTGGAGTGTTCTCACGGGCATCCTGCTGATCCTGACCTGGCTGCTCTCTGCGGCCCACCGACCGGCCTTTCTCGTGGCACTCCTTCCAGCTGCCCTCGGCCTGACACTGGTTCACTGGTTTCGCTCACGCGAAAAAGAAGCGGGAGAGGGGTTTTAGGATGGGAGCAAACGTCCAACGTCCAACTTCCAACTTCCAACTTCGAATGAAACACATCTTAGCCCCAACGTCGATCAGACGCGATGTCTTCACTTGGTTTCTCCTGACGGCGCTCCTGATCACTCCGGCCTGGGCTCAGGGACCGCAGCTGCCCGATCTCAAGAACACGACACTGGAGATCTCCTGGCAGGATTTCAAGGCTCTGGTGGAGGCATCCCGGATGGCCGCCACACCCACTCCAACGCCACCGAGAGCCGCGTTTCTCCGCTCGGCGGAGTACCGGGGCCGGTTAGAGGGAGCAATCCTCCGGCTCACTGGATCATTGGAGTTGGAGGTCCTGGCCTCCGGCTGGGTTCGTCTGCCGATGTGGAGCCAGGCGACCGTCATTTCCTTTGAGGGCGGCAAGGCCTTGCTCTCCCCTTCGGGCGCCGGAACCGAGCTGATGGTGCAGGGACCTGGGAGCTTCGAGCTGAAAGTGGAACTGGTGATCGCCGCACCGGATCATCCCGGAGACAATCACCTCGACCTCATCCTGCCCGATGCCCCACTCAACGTGGTGGAGATCGTCGCCGGGGCCGGCATTGAGAACCTGGAAGCAAAAAATGCCCTGCTGGTCTCTCAGCGGCGAAACCGGAGCTTCTTCTCCCTGAAACAGGGCCGGGCTTCCTTGAGCTGGCGCCGTCCTTTCGAGGCCGAACAGGGCGCCGGAGGCGAGGTCATCACCCCCGAGGCTCGGGTTCACCTGAAGTCCTACCAGATGCTCGACGTCGGCGAGGGTGCGTTGGGTGGACTGCTGGTTCTGGACTATCGGATCCGAATTGCCGAGATCTCCTCCGCCGATATCGAAATGCCCGATGGTATTGAGGTCTTCGAGGTCTCTGCCCCCGGGCTGGAGAGCTGGAAGGTTTTGCGCCGGGATGCAGACCGCGTTCTGCATCTGGTCTTCGGTGGACCGGTCGGTGGCGATGTCAGGGTCAGCGTCGGTTTCGAGGGCGCCTATGATCCTCAAGAGGCCCTGATCGTCGCGCCCCGCTTCAAGGCTCTGGGCATCGAGCGAGAGACGGGGTGGTTGACCGTATCGGCCGGGGGCGCCGAAGTCTCGCTGAAACTGGGTGAGGGTGTCCTGCCCTCGGATCCCTCGGAGCTTCCCGCGGATATTCTCCAACTTGGCGGAAACCCCGTTGCCGCATGCAAGTTCTCGGGCGTTCCCGGGGAGATCCTCCTGGGGATCCGGGAACACGAGGACGCCGCGGTCCTGACCGCCATCATCGAGTCGCTCAACGCAACGACGCTTCTGCTGGAGGATGGAACCGAGGCCCTGTGGATGGACCTGAGGATCAAGAACAACCGCCGGCAGTTCCTCCGTCTGGACCTGGCCCACGAGCAGACCGAGATCTGGTCCCTCCTGGTGGAGTCACAGCCCGCGCGCCCGAAACGTTCCGGAGAAACCATCCTCGTTCCCCTGCCGCGGGGCGGGCAGGAAGTATCTTCGACCATCTCTCTGGTTTTGCTGAACCGAGGCCCGGCCCTCCGGAATTTCCGCGTCGTAAAACCCTCGTTGCCTCATTTCGACGTTCCGGTCACCGAGGCGCTGTGGACGGTCTTCCTTCCCCCACAGCACCGCTACCAGGCCCTGAATTCTCCCTTCGGCATCGTCTCCGAGAGTCATCCGGTCACCAGTCGAACTCACCTCCAAACCACCCTTCTGGGCACAATGGCAAAGTCCATGGACTATGCCGCGGCGCCCGTATCCGGCGAGCTCAAGAAGATGCAGGCAGACAAGGAAGAGAGCATCATGGCCCAGGTCCAGAGCCGCCAGAATGTCCTGCGCCGCGGAGCCCTCCCCGTGCGGATTGCACTGCCCGCCGGAGTTCACTCGCTCCCCAGCGTCAGGGCGGCCCGAATCCTGATGGTCGATCCTGAAGCCCCCAGCCTGCCAATTCGCATGTGGCCCAGTTGGGCGAAGGCGTTTGTCAGCAGCCTCAATCTCCTTCTGATCGCAGCTACCGGGATTCTGCTGGGCCTGTGGTTCAGGGCAAAAAGGCGGTATCTGAGCCTCGCTCTCGGCTGCTTGGTTCTGTCCCTGATCGTCCCCGGCGGCCCGGGTTTCGGAGCCACGGTCTTCAGCACGGCCTTGCTCGCCCTCTGCCTTTGGACCGTGCTCCTGATCATCCGCTGGGTCAAGAAACGGCGAACCCGGAAGGAGGAGGCGCCAGGCTGACCCACTTGAAGAAAGACCGCCTGAATGGGTGTGGGCGTTTCCGGTCAGATCGGCGCCGGCGTCTTGATTTCAGGGGTCCACGGAGCGAATGCCCGATGAGCAGTAACGGTATTCCAGGGTTTGAGGCCCTCGGCCGTGAAGCCATCGAGACCTACCGGACCCAGACGACACAGGTGCTTCAGAAGGAAAAATCAGAACTCCAGCCGAAAGCCGGCCTCGTAGCGCCGCGGAATCTGCCAGCCATCGGGCTCACCCATGCCGATATCGCCGCAGCCTGTCATGTGCATACAGACATCGATGGGTCGTTCGCTACCGAGTGCGTTGAGAACCGAGGCGATCAACTGCAACCGCATGGCCCCGATGGAAAATCCCTTCGAGACCTGCAGATCAAGCTGATAGTTGCTGTTGGCCTCGCGGCTGCCGCGCGGCTCGACGGCGCGAATCCCATACGGTATCTCCGGGTTGTCGTATTCGTCTTCGATCGGCGTCCAGGTGAAGGGCGAGGACCAGCGGCCGTCGAATGCGAAGGTCCAGTCGCCCTTGATATTGAAAAACCCGTTCAGCTTGAGCCGGTGCCTGCGGTGATCTGAGAGATAACCGTAGATGTTGTCGAAGTGCCACGGGTAGTGGTCGACCTCCAGATTCCCATTCTGGCTGTAGCCGATACTGCCTTTGGACGAGGAGTAGGTGTAGGAGGCCAACAGCGTCATCCACTCGAGGCGCCGGGTCTCATACTTCAACGTGACGCCTCTGTAATCGCGTTTGAGCTCGGGAATATTGGCTATAAAGTAGTAATCACACGCCGCACCGGCCGAGGGTGATCCGGTCCCCATGGCCTCGACCCCACTGACAGGCACGATCAGCCGGTATCCCCTCCGCGGGATGGTCTCGATGAACCTCGGGCTCTTCGGGTCGTCACCGAGCACCTTGCGCAGCTCGACCACCAGCACCGAGAGGGAGACGTCGCTGACCACGACGTCGGGCCACACGCGGGCGATCAGGGGCGCCTTGGACCACAAGTCTCCGGGTCGTTCGGCCAGGGCTACCAGCAGGTCCATCACCTTGGGACGGACCCGCACCGAGGTCTCACCCTGGGTCAACATTCCGGAGTCGGCATCAACGGTCCAGGCGCCGACCTGAAGTCGCCTCCGAGCACCATTGATAGACCCCCGCTGTGCTGCCATTGGGGTCCAGTATAGCGCCGGTGTCAAAGGTGCTTCAGTCGTTGGGCTCAGCCTTTTTGCTCAAGGTTTCAGATTGAGATCATTCATTGACTCTCGCGATTCTGACAATTAACATCGGGTACCCAACAAAGGAGGTTGTATGGCAGATCAACCAGAAGGATGTGCACGGGTCACCGGCGCCGTATTGGGCGAAGCCCCCATGGCCGATGAGTCATCACCAACCCCACAGCCGATCAAGGAGGAAATCATGACGGCACAGGTCGGGCAAAAGGCGCCTGATTTCAATGCACCCGCCTATTACAAGGGCAGTTTCACCAATGTCCAGCTCTCGGATCACTTTGGCAAGTGGTTGCTCCTCTGCTTCTATCCAGGTGATTTCACCTTCGTTTGAGCGACCGAAGTGTCGGCGGTCGCCGACAAGTATCAGGAACTCAAGGACCTCGGATGCGAAGTCTTCTCGGTCAGTGTGGACAGCCACTTCGTCCACAAGATGTGGAACGATCATGAATTGACGAAGATGGTTGATGGCGGAATCCCCTTCCACATGCTCTCCGACCAGGCAGGCAATATCGGCCGTGCCTACGGCGTCTACGACGAGAACCAGGGCATCGAACTCCGTGGCCGCTTCATCATCGATCCCGACGGGGTCATCCAGGCGATGGAAGTGCTGACGCCTCCAGTCGGCCGGCGAATCGCCGAGACCATTCGCCAGGTACAGGCCTTCCAGGTGGTTCGCGCGTCAGGCGGCGCGGAAGCGACACCAGCCGGTTGGATGCCGGGAGACCCTGTACTCAAACCGGGCCCAGGCCTCGTCGGCAACGTGTGGAAAGAGTGGAAACCGAACGAGTAAGGAACCCAGAACGGCGGACCTTGGGGTCCGTCGTTTATTTCCTGGCGGTATCGTCTGCCACCTCCACTCGCCGTTGACATTACAATATTATGAACATATGTTAGATAGTAGCGGAAGACCGGTCGTCTCGCTCTCGGCTCGTGGAGGCCCGGAGAGTCGCCAACTTAATGATCTCTCGGCCTGAAAGGAGTGCTCTGATGAGATACGTTGTCGCCGCTGATGGATCCGAAGCCAGTCTGAAGGCCGCCAATTTCTTTGTGGAACACATGTGCCCTGGACCTGATGACGAGATCTTCATCGTCTATGTCTTTCCCTTACCGTCCGATCCCGAACTCTACACCGATGT
>JAUWTC010000016.1 GCA_030609785.1 Holophagae bacterium | reverse complement strand
GCCATCCCGAACGAAAAATGCAGCTCACCCGAACTCTCACCCTCGAAACGCTCGAGCTTATGGCCGTACTCGAGCCGAAAGGGCCCGGCCGGCGTCTCGAAACGCAGACCCGCCCCCACGCCCCATCGGAAATCGCCAAACTCGATGTCTCCGGGTTCGATCCAGACGTTCCCCCCGTCGATGAAGATCACGCCGTTCAGGGCCCCCCAAATAGGCTTCTCGAATTCCACGTTCGCCAACACCAACGCGTTCCCTCCGGTGGCTGTCCCGTCCTCGGCCAAGGTCTCGCCCGGAATACCCAGACGGTCGGTCCTGAAGGCACGGTGAGAAGTCGGACCACCGGCAAAGAAACGGCTGGCCAGCGGAATCTGGAGGTTGGCAGGCTCATCGGGATCCAGGTCTGCTACGCGGATAGCCCCCACCCGAATGCCCCAGTTGACCCGACCAACGGAGGTGTCGAGGTAGTGGGAAATGCCCGCACGGAGTTTAAAAAACTCGGTCTCGGCACTGAAGAGCGGAAACGCATACTCCGGAGCCAGGGTGATCAGGTATCCCGAGGTGGGGCTGAGCATGTCGTTCCGGTAGTCCCACTCCAGGGGAACGGTGATCGATGAGAGCTTGATCTGTTGCTGTTCTCGCTCAAGATCCGACAGAATTTCGTCCGGGGCATCGGGCTCGACGACCTGGAATTCGTAGCGCACCCAGTGCCGGAAGGGCACTTTGAGCCGGTCGCCGACCTCAAACCACAGGCCGTACCGCAACTGTTCCCAATCGGTGAACGTCTCTTCCGTGCGGTACAGGGCGAAAAAACCAGGCTGCTCGACCCAGGGAAGAAGCGGCTCACGCAGCCCGACTTGGTAACGGAACTCGCGGTCGGAGTACCGGGTCTCCAGGGACAAGGCATGGGCGCCACCGAAGAGGTTGAGATGAGACCACCCCAACGTCAGACGGAATTTATCTTCGGTACCCCAGCCCAGTCCCACCAGGTAGGAACGCTGCAGACCCTCTTCCAGCCGGACAACCAAACCTCGGTCAACCCGTCGTTCCTGGCCCGGGATCGGCACGATCGCCACACGTCGAAACAACCCCAGGCGGTACAATTCCTGCTGTGCCCGGTTGATCGTTGTCTGGGAATAGGGCGCCCCCTCCTTGAGACCGGCGACACCGAGTGCCCGTTCCACAACCGACGTCTTCGTCTTGGTCAGACCCGCAATCAAAACCCGTCCCAATCGCACGTAGGGACCCGGCTGAACCAATAGAACCACGGCAACCCGCCCGGCTTCAGGGGTCTCGACATCCGCAGTGACTCGAGCCTCGGGATAGCCGACATCGGCCATTGCTCGTTTCCAACGATCGATCAGGAGTTCCAGATCCCGTGGATCCCACGCCTCGGTCACCTCCAACTGGTAAAGGTCGTCGTCGGTTCGGCCCAAGGCCTCCGCCGGCGCCCCCTCCACCCGAAAGGCGTCCACACTCCACCTGAGCCCCTCATCGATCGGAAAATCGATCCGAAGACCCCCTTCATCGGTCGGTGTCACCACCGGCTCCGTGACCGTCACATCCTGACACCCGTTGCGACGGTAGAGATCTTCGAGAGCCACTCGGTCCATTTCCAGTCGTTCGGCAGTCAACGGTTTTCCGGCCTTGCCCACTCCCTTTTTGACCGAGACCGTTTTGGCGAGCCGTTTTGCCTCCAGTCGGCCCGCACCCGGGAAACCTATTTCCGTCACCCGGAGCATCGGTCCCGGGACGACCCGAACCCTGAGAACCGCGTCATCCTCCAGTCCGGAAACCAGTTCGGCCGACGCCGTGGCCACCGGATACCCTTTCTCTTGGAGCCGCTCCACAATGGTCTCCGCCAATGCGTCGGTCTGTGCGGGATTGAGATCCTCTTCGGCGACATCGGGCACGGCTTCGAACGCCGTTGTCTCCAGCCCCTCCGGCGCCTCGAGTTCCAGGCGATAGAGGGGGCCCTCTTCCACGTGCACCCTCAAAACCGAGGCGCCGGCCGGGCCCGCGCGCTCCACGCTCACTGCCTTGGCTTCCCAGTACCCCGCCAACCGCATCCTGTGTTCGATCGTCTCCCGAAGTTCGTCGACCGCGGCCTCGGTCAATTTTCGGCCGACATCAATGTCCGGCATGAAGCCTTGAGGGTCGAGCCCCTCCGAGAGCCCTTCGATTTCAATGCCCGCCAACATCGCCCGAGCCCCGGGCCGTACCTCCAGAGTTGCGCTGACTTTGTGGCCCCCTCGGTCCAGGGAGAGATAGGGATCGACCGTGACATCGGGATAACCACGCCTCTCGATGCGACGTCGAATCCGTCGGGCGGCCGCCTCGAACCGTCCGGGATTGACAGGGTCGCCAACCTCGATGTCCAACCACCGTTTGACCCTGAACTCCCACCATACCGATGGCACATCGATGTCCAGTACCGAAAGACGCGGGTGGAGGTCCAATTCCACCGTCACCTTGAGGCCATCGGCTCCAGGCCCGGTTCGAATACGGATCCACGAAAACTCTCCGGCGGCCATCAGGACTTGAATGCCCTGGCGAACCTGTCGGCGATCTATTGGCTTGCCGATTTCGAGTCCAAGGATGCCCTCGATATCTCGACCCGACTCCCAACCTCCCGCCTGAACCTCGATCGCCGCAACGGGGGCTTCCTGGGCGAATAGGGGATTGGCCGCCACCACGACCAATACCGCCACCACGATCAACAAACGGCCCCTGAACTGCTTTGAAAAGTGGGAAAACGGTCCCGACAGGCCTCGGTCATTTCGATGAATCCGAAAAAACCTTGTGATACGGAATGAACTGAAAGAACGTCCAACGTTGGACGTTGAATGTTCAATGGGAACCTGTATGTCAACCACTCTCCCCAGAAGTTTCTTGAGAGATCGCGTCAGGCCGGGCACCCTCCACCCCCCCATCAATACCGCCTTCGCATCTTGAAATCGAGGCCGTAGCTGCCGTCGCTGTTCCGCGAGTCGCGGGAGGCCTCGACAAAGAAACCCGACCCCAGGTACCACCGGGCACTGATGATCTCGTCCATGTCTCCGGAGATGTTGGACTGCATGGTGACGGTAACCGAGGGGCTCAACTGTTTGACGACGGTGACGCGAGCCGAGGGATCGCCTGTTGCCGACTCGATGAAGGGATCGACCCGAATTTGATCCACCGGCAACAACCACTGCTCCCGGCTCCCCAGGACCTCGTTCATCCTTCGGGTCAATAGGGTCGAGGCCAGAGTCATCCCGACGGCCCCTCCCGCCTCACTTCGACCCACCTGACCCAAGGCCATCAACGAGTAAATCTCTGCGGGGTTCAACGGTGGATCCGAAGACACCGTCGGAACCAATCGGTCGATCGTTCCTGTCAGGCTCAACCAAACCTCGTATTCCCGAATCGCGGCCCTTGCCTGGAAATCCAGCATCGGATCCATTCGGGTCGGGTCGGAGAAACTGATCTGGCCCCGCTCGAGCTCGTAGCGGATCCCCTGCAGGGTGAACTCGCCACCCTCCATGAATTCGACACTGCCCACCAGTCCCGGCCGCGCGTCGGTGCCTGTAATGTTGAGATCAGCACTGCCCTCCAGCCGGACGAAGGGACTGCGGGACACCAGGTTCTCGTCGGCGCGGACGTGCAAATCCAATCGGATCCCATCCTCCACCGGAGGCCCCACTTGACCAAACCAATCCATCAACAAGGATGCGATGTCATCCTGCCGCCGAACCTCACCGCGGGTGACGACGAGATCTCCCGACAGCTCCAGATCATCTACCGGTCCCTCCAGGGCCCACTGTCCGTCGATCCGGGGCACAAAACCGGGAAACAGCGGAAAGTCCAATCCCTCAATCGTCCCGTCCAGCCGAAGGTGGGCCTCGCCTCCGTCAACGAGGATCCGCCCACGGCCACGACCACGACCCCGCATAAACTTGAAGCCCAAACCCTCCAGTGCCACCTCGCCCGCAGACAAGAAGAGGGAGCCGTCGACATCGCCGACGACCGTCCGAGTGCCCGGCAGACGGAAGGAGCCCCGCTCGACCCTCGCGATGCCCTCCAATCGGGGCGTATCGACCTGACCGAGAATTTCGACCGTGCCCGTGGCCCGGCCGGCGGGCTCCCAATCGGGCAGAAAGACCCTGAGCAGTTGCGCGTCGAAGACTCCCGAGACGTTACCCTCCAACTGACCCTCAGCGTCGATGCCTCCCCGGAGGAAGACCTGGTCTCCGCCGACGTCGATTTCCAGGCCGCCCAGCCGAAAACCCGTCGAGTCCCACCGAAAGCCCTGATCACCGATGATTTCAACCCGCTGGGCGCCCACACGCAACTCACTGTCCTCGAAGGCGCCTTCAAGCCCAAGAACCTGGCCCCCCTGGCCCCATATTCTCAGCGGCACATTAATGGACCCAGTCAGCGGAGGACTGACCTCGGGGGCCAGTCGACGGCCCAGAACATCCACCGCCTCGACCCGAATCTCACCCTGACCGGACCACGACGAGCCGTCGTCATCGAATTCGGCCTCCAGTTCGCTCGAAGCCGTGCCGTCGACCGTCGCCGACGCCCTCAGACCCGATTGATCCAGGTTGGCACTGAAGCGTGAACCCTCTCCAGTGATCTCCAGCCGGCCCATCGGAAGGGCCTCAGCCAATGGCCACTCGAACGACGCATGCCAGTCGAACACATGCCCGAAAAGCCGGTGCAGGCCTCCGGGAAGGGTCTCGAACGACATTCCGTCCCAGCCCAAACCACCAATGAGATTGTCCTCGACCAGATCCCACCGCACCTGGCCCTCGAGCCCCTGGTCGAAATTCAGGCCCGAGGCCGTGAACGCGCCACCGCGAAGGTTGACCGTTGCCGAGCCTGAACCGACTCTCGTGCCCGCGACATCGACCTCGGAAAGGCCCAGCGCCCACGAGCCGCGGCTGTCGTCGAACGAACCGCGAAGACCACCGGTAAAGGAAGCCTCACCGGCTACAACACCATGAGGAATATCGATCCAGGATGCGACGACATCCAGCGGGAGCTGGTGACCGTCGATCTGAAGATCCAACGGGTCTTCTCCGGGTTCAGGGGCCCACCTGAGGGCTCCTTCAATTTGCCCGCCACCAGAGCCCAAACGATAACGCCCGCTCGCGAGCCGGCACTCACCCCCCGCGATCGATGCATCCAGCACCACCCTGTCAAGCGCTATCGGCGGGTATTTGACCTCCTTCAGGTCCATTCTGATACCGACCGTCAGTTGCTTCCAGGGGCCTGACAGCCCAATGTCCATAGTGCCCTGACCGGAGATTTCTGTCGGAAAGACCTCGGTGCCCACCCACTGATTGACGGCGGGCAGAATTTCGGCAAGCTGGGCCGGTTCCACATGAATGCCCCACTCCGGCGCCCAGGCGCCGACCACCAGCGGACCCTCCAAGTGAACCCTCGATGATCCGACGCTCAGATCGTCAGCCGCAAACTGAAGCAGGCCCTCGGGGCTGAGCCTCAAAGTCAACAAACCCGTCACGGGCAGCCGCCCCTCGACACCCTGAAATACGACCGTGGCGTCGCCGTCGCCCTCGGGGAAGTGATCGCTATTCCATTTGAAGTCGGCTGTGATGTCTGCGCTGCTGCTCAAGCCACCCGAGGGGACACCCAGTTTGCCCAACAGTTCCGCCAGATCGAACCCGCTGCAGCTGGCCTCAACTTCGTGAGGGAAGGGCAGTGCAAAACGTCCAAGCCGATACCGACCCTCGAGGCGCCCCCCAAAGAACCTGCCCTGATGCACCCGCCCCGCCAACCCTCCGGTCCCTACCTCGACAGAAGCCTGCAGCCCCTCGAGCGGAAAACCCCCAACGACCACCCGCTCTGACGCCAGATGGGCTTCAACGATGGCCTCCCTCGCCGTGTCGATATCGGCATCTACCGTGATCCTGCCCTCGAGCAGGCTTCGAGTTCGAATGATCCTGTCCAGTTCTCCGAGCCCAAGTCGAGCCCGAAGGCGAGCCGTCAGAGCCTCTCCGTTCCACCTGGCGGTACCCTCGACATCGAAATCGATCCCTGAAAGACGTACAGTCGGCACCTCGAGCTCGCCCTGCCGGCGGAGAAAGCTCGCATCAACACCCAGGGCAACGGGCTCCAGCCCCGGCACGTCCAACTCAACATTTTCAATCGAAAGGAAGCCCCGCGTATCGCCCCGCTCCTGCAACCATGACATGTCGCCGCCGTCGATCACGAGCCCGAACCCGCCCGGCAGGCCTGTGCCTTCGGCGTCAATCTCCTTGAGGTCCAGATGGCGAACGATGATGCGCACGGGAGACCGGTCGGACCGTTTTTCCAACGTCGCCCCTTCGCGCAGGAACACACGAATGCCCCTGGCCTCGACCGTGTCCAACACGACCGTTCGCCGCGCCACGAACAAGGCGCCCAGTTCAACCGCGGCCTGATCCAACTCGGCGCGGACGGCCCCCCCCTCGAGTCGCACGTCCGAGAGCACCATACGGGGTGGTACCAACGTCCACCCGAGATCACCGATCTCCAAGTCGACGTCGGCTACGGTTTTTGCCGCTCGTTCCAACCTTCCGGCCGTGAAGGAACGCACGGCTTCGCTCTCCAGGACCCGCCACAGGCTAAGGACCAGGAGTACGACGACCGCCAACGCCCCCGACACCGCAATGATCGTGCGCCGGAGGTGGCGGTACCTCAGCCTCCTCGTTCTCCCCACTTCAATTTCCGGTGCAACACGTGGAAATAAGATTGGCCCGGGTCCGTCACCAGGCGAACCGGTTCCGAACAGTGCCGGATTCGAACCAGGTCTCGCGGCGTCAGGGGAAATCCTTCTTGACCGTCCAGGGTCAAATAGACTTCCTCGGAACGACTCTCCAGACGGATGTCGATCACCGAGTCCAGGGGCAGGGCGATCGGCCGGTTCGTCAGGGCGTGAGGGCAAATCGGTGTTACCAACACCACGGCGACTGTCGGGTAGACGATCGGGCCACCGGCGGAAAGGTTGTAGGCGGTCGACCCGGTTGGCGTCGCCACGATCAAGCCATCGGCCTTGAATCGGCTGAGATAGGCCTCATCCACGTGCACCGAAAGGACGACCATTCGCGCCAAGGCCGACTTGTTGATCACCACATCGTTGAGCGCTCGACGGACGATGGGTTGGCGCCCGGGGCGCTCGACCGTGACCTCCAGCCGTTGCCGCTCTTCCACCTCAAAGTCACCGTCCAGGACGGCATGAAGCAGGGGAAAGAGCCGGTCCACCGAATGCTCGGTCAGGAAACCCAGCGTGCCCAAGTTGATGCCGAGGATCGGAGTTTCACCCACATTACTCCGAGTTACCGACAGCAGCGTGCCATCCCCGCCGAGGACAACCACCAGATCCGTGACGGAGGCAAGGTCCGCCCGGGACACCTCACCGGGGCAGTCGAGTGTTTTCGAGCTTTCTTGATCCAACACGGCCTCGATCCCGAGCCGCTCCAGTTCGACCAGCAGTTGGCGCCCCAGTTCGACCGCCTCACTGCTCGTACCTTTGAGAACCACACCGACGCGTTCCGGCCGCTTCACCAAGCACCCCCATTCCACCGAGGTCTCCATAGTACCGGAAAGGAGGGCGTTTCGATGGGTTTCCCAGCCCCGGCCTTCGGTAGCGCGTAAGCGCGCCCCCGCTCAGTCCTTTCCCGGAGGGGCCGCAATTATCGAAACGGGAGAGGGACCGCCCCTCCGGAAAAGGACATCGGCGGCCTACGACCCAACCGGGAAACTCGTTTGCCGGCGCGACCGCCGAGGGTTGCCAGGCATGGCTTTCTTCGCTACGACTCCGTTGCCCGAAAGTCTGCTCGATGAAGAAAGCCATATCTGGCACGCCCCGTCGGAGAGGGTTTCCTACATCGATACGCCATAATGAACTGATGTCAACTCTTCAGCCGTTTTGGTCGTCCATCTGATGTGCAACGAGCGACGATGATGACTGCCGCACGCCACCAGCCCCCTCTCGACGAAAAGGAACTGGTCGACAGTGCCAAAGGTGGGGATCGCGAAGCCTTCGGGGTCCTTGTCACACGACACCAGCGCCGCGTGTGGCTGGTGTGCCGACAATACGTCGGTGCCGACGAGGCCGACGCAGCCTCACAGGAGGCCCTGATCAAGGCCTACACCCGCCTCGACGCCTTCGACGGGCGAGCGGCCTTTTCGACCTGGGTGACGAGAATAGCCATCAACACCTGCCTGGACCTCCTCCGAAAGCGACGACGTGAAGGTTTGCGCGTGGTCGAGGCGGATGGCGACGACCATTCACCCACGCTGGACATTCCGGACGAGCGGGCCGGGCCTGAAGAGCAGGCCCGTCAACGCCAGACCATCTCCCGTCTCAAGGAGGCCGAACAGGGTCTGTCGGACCGTCAACGAGAGGTCTTTCGCCTCCGCTTTTACGCCCAGATGAACCTGGAAGAGATCGCCGACAGCCTCAACGTTCACACGGGAACGGTCAAAACCCTGCTGCACCGCGCCGTCCATCGCCTGCGCAGAGAATTGGGAGACATCCGATGAGCCGCCACCTCGACGACCACGAACTGGCCTCGGCCGCCGCCGGGATCCCTCTGGAGCCCGAGCGACTGGCCCACCTCGAAGAGTGCGTCAGCTGCCGCCGCTCCGTGAACCTGTTTCTTGACCACGTAGAAAACCGGCGCCGAGCGATGGAAGAGGAAACGCCGGATTGGGATGCTCACCTGGAAAAGGTGCTCGACCGCCTGCCCTACTCGTCGGCGGCGCCTCTCGCCGTCCGGCGACGGTGGCTGAGCCCCCTGTTGGCCGCAGCCGCCACCATCACTCTTGCCGTCGGAACCGGAATGGTCGTTCACATGAGCGGCCCGGCGCCGGTGCCCACACCCCGGCCGGAGATTGAAATCGAGGAGATCCTGGCTCAGGCCGAGAGTTTGTTGGCCGAAGACGGCATTCCCGACTTCGACGTTCTCGACAACATCACTGACGACGACCTGACGGCCCTGTTCGGGGCCCAGAATTCTTAGGCAAGGAGACACCATGCGACACACTCTCATTCTGCTGGTCACCCTGGGAGCCCTGGTGCTCTCGGCTCTGCCCGCGGCCGCCCGGGACTACAACCTCCCACCGGGAAAGTGGTGGGAGAACGATCGCATCGTCGCCCATCTCGAGCTGACCGCCGACCAACAGGCCAGGATCAAGGACCTGGTCTACGGCCACGCGACCCGCATGATCGATCTCAACGCGGAGCTCGAGAAGTCCAAGCTCGCACTGGAAAACCAGGTCGAGCAGGAGAATTTCGACCCCAAGGCAATCCGTCAATTCTTCGCGCATTTCCAGGAAGCCCGGCGCCTCCTGGAGTCCGAGCGTTTCGAAATGCTGCTCTCGGTCCGGCAGGTCGTGACCCACGAGCAGTGGAAGAAGATGCTCTCGCTCAGGGAACGACTCGAGCACATGCGGCAACGGCCTGACGGTCCCCGCCCAGGGCCTCGCCCACCAATGAACGGCCCACGGCCACCTGGGGGGCCGAGGGGCTAGAGCCCCCACCCCTTCGGCTTGGCGACCGGACCCTCCCTGGCCTGACATGTAACAATCAACCTGCAGGCATGGAGAATCCAGGGGGTCTCTTGATGAACGATGATGACGACATTCGACGGATCAGCAGAGTCGAAGAAAAATGGTCTTCCTCCGCCGAGGTCTATGCCGTTGGCGGTTTCAAGGTTTTCTGGGAGGCTTTGGAAATCGCATCCGCCTACCAGATGGAGGCCGCATTCGGAAGTACACCGTGGCTCGAGAGCATCATGTCTCGAATTCCAGACCCGGCAGAAGGCCCGACCCTCCGAGCCCTGTCGCTCGGCTGCTCAAATGGCGAGACTGCTCCGGCGAACGAGTTTGCCCGCACGGGTCGATTCCGGGAGGTCACCGTGGTCGATATTAGCCAGGACCTTCTGGTCACTCAGAAGGAACTCACGGACCGCCTCGGGCTGGGAGAGATTCTCCGATATCACCGAATGGACCTGGAACAAGACAGCCTCGACTCGGAATCAACCTTCGACCTGATCTTCGCGGTCGGCACGTTGCATCACATCCGTGGGCTGGAGAGACTCTTTGCCGAGATCAACAAGAGTCTGACTCCCGCGGGACTGTTTTTCATGCGGGAGTACGTCGGTCCCGATAGGCTGCAGTTCACGGATCGACAGATCGAGATCGCCACTGCTGTACGGCGCGCTCTTCCTGAACGACTGTGTACAGATCTCAAGGGACAGTTGTGCCGGGACGCCTGGCGACCGACGTTTGAAGAAGTCGTCGCCGACGATCCGTCTGAGGCCATCAGGAGCAGCGACCTTCTGGCGATTGCCAACCGTTTCCTGGCGGTAGAGGAGGTACGCATGACCGGAGGCTCACTCCTCGACCCATTACTTCACGGCATCGCCGGTCATTTTGAGGACGATGCTACCGGCCGTAAGATTCTCCCCCTTCTCATCGCCTTTGAAAAAATTCTGATCCGAGAAGATGTTCTCCCCAGCGATTATGTCCTCTTGACAGCGCGGCGCCGCAAGGATGACAAACACGGGTGGAGTCCACCAATGTGGTGTAGGCGCTTATTGAGAGCCGAAAGCTGAAAGCTTTTTTCATTGACAGCCGAGGACCTATCTGCTACAAAGACCGTCCTCGTTTGTGAGGAGAGGTGTGTTATGACTGACTATGCAATTGTCCAACACGGCGGAAAGCAATACCGGGTCAGCCCCGGCGACGAATTGAACGTTGAGCGAACCGAGCGCGACCTGAAGGCCGGAGATCCCTTGACCTTCGACCATGTCATGCTGATCAATCAGGGTGACGCTATTCAGGTTGGCAAGCCGGTCGTTGAAGGCGCTCTGGTCAAGACCCAGGTGGTCGATGCCCTCAGAGGCGAAAAGATCATCGTCTTCAAGAAGAAACGCCGCAAGGGTTACAAGAGAACCCAGGGGCACCGACAGGACTATTACCGCGTTCGTGTGGAAAGCATCGAGGCGTAGGGGGAACAATGGCTCATAAAAAAGGACAGGGCTCCAGCCGCAACGGTCGCGACTCCAACGCACAGCGCCTCGGAACCAAGGTCGGTGACGGCCAGCCGGTGACCGCGGGCACAATTTTGGTCCGCCAGCGGGGCACCCATTTCAAACCGGGCACCAACGTCATGCGGGGGCGGGACGATACGCTGTTCGCCACTGCTGAAGGCCGGGTTCAGTTCAAGAACCGTGGCCGGCTCGGTCGCTTCATCAGCATCCTGACGGCCTGAATCTCAACGAGGCCATGGCGCCGCGTTTGACCGTCAAAAGCACTTCCCACCAACGCCTGAAGAGCTATGCTGATTGACTCCGCCAGGATCACGGTCCGCGCCGGGAACGGCGGTAACGGTTGCGTTTCTTTCAGGCGGGAGAAGTTTGTGCCGCACGGCGGTCCCAACGGGGGCGACGGGGGTCGAGGGGGCGACGTCATCTTCGTCGTCAACCCCAATCTCAACACACTCTTGAGCCTGCACAGCCAATCCCTGGTCACAGCCGAACGGGGGCGGAATGGGCTCGGCTCCAACAAGACCGGAGCTGGAGGCCGCACAGTCACCGTGGGGGTCCCCCCCGGCACGATTGTCCGCGAAGCCGGGAGCGGTGAAACACTGGGCGACCTGACGGAAGCCGGCCAGCAGCTCGTTGTAGCTCACGGGGGCAGAGGGGGCCGGGGTAACGCCCGTTTTGCCACATCAACCAATCGGGCGCCGCGCCGCGCTGACGACGGCCAGCCCGGGCAAAAACGAATCCTGGAATGTGAGCTCAAGCTGATCGCCGACCTCGGACTGGTCGGCCTGCCGAACGCCGGAAAATCCACGTTACTGTCACGCATTTCGGCGGCCCGCCCCAAGGTGGCTGATTACCCCTTCACCACCCTGGAACCTTACCTCGGAGTCGTCAAGGCCCCCGGTGACGATTACCGGACGCTGGTCCTGGCCGATATCCCGGGCCTGATAGAAGGCGCCCACGAAGGCGCCGGCCTGGGCGCACAATTTCTGCGCCACATCGAGCGGTGTCGCGCCCTGGTCCACCTGGTCGACCTCTCAACGGTCGATCCCCCACCCGAGGAGCGAGTTACGACGATTCGCGACGAACTCTTCGCCCACAGCCCCTCGCTGGCTGAGAGACGCTGGCTCCTGGTCGGAACCAAAATGGACGCCGTTTTAGATCGGGATCAGGCCCTGATCGACTTGGCCGATGTAGGATCGGCATTCGATGTCGAGACCCACGCGATCTCGGCAGTCACCGGTGAAGGAGTGGTGCAACTGCTCCACCTTCTGTTCGAACTCACCGGCGACGAGAGGGAGGACTATTGATGACCGGACGCATCGCGGTCTACGGAGGCAGCTTCGACCCCTTTCATCTGGGGCATCTGGTCCCGACGGTCCGTGCATTCGAGACTTTTCATTTCGAGGCCGTCTACTTCGTGCCGGCCGGCGAACCTCCGCACAAGCTGGCCGAACCGTTGACACCCGTCACCCACAGGTTGGCGATGGTGGCGACCGCCACACTGCACTACGAGGGGTTTTTCGCGTCGGACGCCGAGGTTTTTACACCGGGCCCGAGCTACACTGTCGATACCGTTCGTCGCTTCACCCAGCGTTTCCCCGACAAGACCCCCTACTTCATCATGGGCTCGGACTCCTTCTCCCAGATCGGGTCGTGGGACCGGTGGCGTGATTTGGTCGATCTTGCACATCTGGTAGTGCTCCACCGCGCCCACATGTGGGGGGACAAATTGAAGGCTCGAGTCCCCGAAGAAATCCGGGACCGTATGTGCGTCATCGCCCCCTTCGAGGACGTCAGCGACGCTGAGACCAAGACGATTTACCTGCTCAACCACGAGCCCTTCCCGATTTCGGGGACATCCATCCGCGAGCGTCAACGCCTCGGACTTCCAATCCGGGAACTGGTGCCGCACGAGGTGTTTTCCTATATCGAGAAATATGGCTTGTACCGTCGTCACGGAGAGGAAACCGCCTGATGTTGGATCCCGATACCCTGGAATTGGTCCGAAATACGACCGCAGCGGCTCACGACAAGAAGGCCTTCGACGTCACCGCTTTGGACGTGTCGGACCTGACCTCGTTCACCGACGCCTTTGTTCTCTGCTCGACCTCGTCGGACCGGCACCTCGATGCCGTGGCGACGGAGATACGAAAACGCCTCAAGGCTCAGCGCAAACCTCTTCATATTGAAGGCAGCGGCGGTGGTCAGTGGATCCTGATCGACTTCGGGGACGTGATCGTGCACGTCTTCACCGAAGAACGCCGCGCCTACTACAACCTCGAGGGACTCTGGGGCGACGCCCCCCAGATTGAGGCCTTCCCCGCCGAGGCCGGAAATCAAGAGGCGCCTGTCGACTCCGCCGAGTAGGTATGCGAGTCTGCGTCTACTGGTTCGGCCGGCCGTCCCGCAGCCCATACGAGACCCAGGTCGAAGACTTCCGTCGCAGGGTCTCCCGTCGGTGGCCCGCTGAGGACATTGCGCTCAAGCCGGCGAGTGGTCTTCGGGAGGCTAACCCGGCGGCAGCCTTGACTCGGGAAGCCGAGACGCTGTTGACACGCATCCCGCCCCGATGGCGACTGGTAGTGCTCGACGAGCGCGGCCGGAACCGGACTTCGGCCGATTTTGCCCACCTCCTGCAGTCGGTCGAACGTCAGGCTCCTCCAGGCGTAGCCTTCGCCCTCGGTTCTGATCTGGGCATTGCGTCCTCCCTGCGTGACCGGGCCGACGTCGTGTTGTCGCTCAGTCCGATGACCCTTCCCCACCTGCTGGCCAGGCTGATGGTCTGGGAACAACTCTACCGAGCAACCGACATCCTCGGGCCAGGGAACTACCATCGGGCCGGCGTGTCCTAACGAACAAATCAGATGTACAATTGTGGTGTCTCCCGCCTTCGGGGAATGAAGGGAGGACACGGCCCATGAGACGCACCGAACTGGACCGTTTCCGCAAACGGCTGGAAAAGAAACGGCAAGAAGTCCAGGAGTTGGTCCAGGCTGCGCGGACCACCGAAAGCCAACATGGTGACACTGAAACGCCCGATCTGGGTGACCGCGCTACCGATGCCTTCAACCGCGAAGTGT